>JAFWXS010000049.1 GCA_017517925.1 Bacteroidaceae bacterium
GGGAGTTAGGGGAGTTAGGGGAGTTAGGGGAGTTAGGGGAGTTAGGGGAGTTAGGGGAGTTAGGGGAGTTAGGGGAGTTAGGGGAGTTAGGGGAGTTAGGGGAGTTAGGGGAGTTAGAGGGAGTTAGGGGGCTGGCATCTCACTTTGCTTCGTTATGGAATTATTAACTTCCCCTAATTCCTTTTTTTTCGACTTTTCGTGCCACTGCAACCATAATATCGGATATTTTGTCTATTTTTGCGGTTCAATTCATAGACAAAGTGTACCGATACGGATGAAAATAGGCGACTCAATCATACAGGGGCTGAGGCGGAGGAGCGAGAGGGCTTATGCCGCCCTGTTCGATGCCTGCTATGCCCATCTCCACGAGTTGGCCTACACCTATGTGTTGGATTATAATGTGGCGGATGATATTGTGCAAGAGGTGCTGATCTCTCTCTATGAGCGCACGGATATAGCGGATATTGGCAATTTGGCTTCTTTCCTGCGTACTTCGGTCCGTAATCGTAGCCTCAATCATTTGCGTGACTTGTCGTTGGAGATTCAGTACCGTGAGCAGTATATCCAGGAGTTCAGCCAGAGGGAGGAACTTGATGAGTATGAGATGGCTTCCGTCTATAATGCCCTGAAGGGTGAAGTGGAGAGTTTGCCTAAGGCTTGTAGGGAGATTTGCCAATTGCGGTTCTACGAGGGACTGAAGATTCGTGAGATAGCCGAGCGGATGGACATCTCGGAGGGGACGGTGAAGTCGCAGCTACACCGTGCGCTGCATACATTAAGGGATGCCTTGAGAGAGGGCGGCATGACCCGCTTGACTCCGACAAAATGCATTATTTTCTTAATTATCTTTCACATTTTGTAAACGTTTTTCGGATTCCCGTGTCTTCTGGTAAAACTTTTATTTCGAGAAGACATGGACATAACTCTTTTATATAAAAAGGTTGAGGGCACTTTG
This sequence comes from Bacteroidaceae bacterium, assembly GCA_017517925.1. Taxonomy (GTDB): domain Bacteria; phylum Bacteroidota; class Bacteroidia; order Bacteroidales; family Bacteroidaceae; genus UBA1189. The sequence continues at coordinate 956 of JAFWXS010000049.1, forward strand.
ACCCCCGAGGAGGAGCAATGCTTCGCAGAGTGGATGGAGGAAGATGCCCGGCATCGTCACTACTTTGCCTCTTTCGAGCGACACTTCTGTGGGGAGGAGAAGTATGTGTTGACTGCGGAGCGGAAATCCTCTTGTCGGGAAGCGTTTCTACGGCGGTTGGGGCAGCGCCGCCCACGCCGCGTCATTCACCGTTATTTGCTGAATATGGGGCGTATAGCGGCAGTCCTTATCCTTGGTCTGTTTGTATGGCATCAATTCAAGAAGGGCGAATCGGCTTCGTCGCTTCACGAGGGGGTGGCTATAGAGCAGCCTCGGATGGCCGAAACCGAGAATCATGGCCCCATCCCCCAGCGCTCCAGCTATGGGGTGACGCTCATCGATGAGGCTGGCGAGGATATTCCATACGAAGAACTGGGTACATGGAGTAAGGCAGGTAGTGCGCAGCTGGACAATGCCGGCGGATTGCTGAGCTACGTTTCCGAGGGGGCCGATGCACCGAATGCGGTTGAGGAACGCTTCAATGAGATTGTCGTGGATAAGGGGGCCGAATTCTCAATAAGGCTGAGCGACGGCACGCAGGTGTGGCTCAATGCCGATTCGCGGCTGAGGTATCCCGTCCGCTTCAATGGCGGCGAGCGTAGGGTGTCGTTGCAAGGCGAGGCCTACTTTGACGTGTCGACCGACAGCCTCCGCCCATTCATCGTCGTGGCAGCGGGTGCTGATGTCGTGGTCTACGGCACCGAGTTCAATATCCATGCGCGCAGTACCGACTGTGTGCGCGCCACGCTGGTCGAAGGTGTAGTGGCCGTGAGCATCGACGGTGACACATGCCTCACCCGCCTCGCTCCGGGGCAGACTGCCGATGTGGATCTTCGACACGGTAACATCACCCTGAAAGACGAGCCCATAGAACTGCACGTCGGGTGGAAGCAGGGCAAGTATTATTTCGAGGCTACTCCGCTCGAGGAACTCTTTGCCGAACTCTCCTTGTGGTACGATGTAGAGGTCATCTTCACCGACGAGAGTCTGGCCCACGAATGCTTTACCGGATGCCTCTCGCGCCACCTCCCTTTAGACAAGATACTGCGCATCCTGCAAGAGACCACCTACCTGACGTCGCGCAGACAGGGCAGCAAACTGCTTGTAGGGCGTGGAAGCAGTGATGAATAACACATCTTACAAAGCAAAACTATACGATATGATACATACCGATTTCCCCCATCGCATCTCTGCAACGCTTCTGATGCTGTGCCTCGCGTTGGGTGGAGCCTTTGCGCAAGGCCGCCCACAAGACAAGAGGGTGACGATGCACCTACAGGGAGCCACCGCTGCCCAACTGTTCAAGGCCGTACAGCAGCAGACGGGCTTAGACTTCATCTACAACGTGAAAGACTTGATCTATGCGGACACCTTCGATGTGAGCGCCGAGAGTGAGAGTGTAGAGTCGATATTGCAGCGCACGTTCAAGGGCGAGAACTTTACGTTCGAGTACTCCGAGAACACTATCATCGTCAGGCCCATCCCCGGACGGTATTCCGTGCGCGGTAAGGTGACCGACAGCGCCACCGGCGAGGCCCTTCCCGGTGCCAACATCCGCCTGCTGGATGACCCCTCCCAGGGTACGGTCACCGATATCGACGGCACCTTCACCTTCACCTTCGCCAGCAAGGAGAAGCAACCCTCCATAGTCATCTCCTTCATGGGCTTTAAGGACTTCACGCAGAAGGTTAAGTTGCGCACAGAGGAGATTGCTGTAGCACTCACCCCTGCCGAGCAGCAGATGCAGGATGTGGTGGTGACAGGCTACTATATCCAGCGCAAGGAGAGCTTCACAGGAGCCGCTACCAACTACAGCGGTGACGAACTGCTGGCCATCTCCAACCAAGGCGTGCTGCAGAGCCTCTCGGCTCTGGACCCCTCGTTCAAGATTGTAGACAACCTGAGTATGGGCTCCGACCCTAATACCATCCCTGACATACAGGTGCGCGGAACCAATTCGCTCCCCGATGCCGGGGGGGCGAGTCTCAGCCAGGAGTTCAAGGGTAGTGCCAACCTCCCCACCTTCATCCTCGACGGCTTCGAGGTGAGCGTGGAGAAGATCTATGACCTCGACCCTAACCGCGTGGCCCGCATCTCCATCCTCAAGGATGCCTCGGCCACGGCTATCTACGGCTCGCGTGCAGCCAATGGCGTGGTCATTATCGACACCAAGGCACCCAAGTCGGGACAGCTGCGTCTCAACTATTACGGTAGTGCCGACTTCGAGGTGGCCGACCTCTCCAAATACAATCTCCTGCGCGCTGCCGATAAGCTCGAATATGAGCGCCTCGCAGGACTCTACCGCGGCAGCAACGCCATCTACGTGCAGGAGGAGTACTTGAAGGACTACAACGAGCGCCTCAAACTCGTACGCCAAGGGGTGGATACCGACTGGCTGAGCCAGCCCCTGCGCTCCGTGGGGGTGGGGCAGAAGCACAGCCTCCAGCTCGAGGGCGGCAACGACAGTTTCCGCTATGGGGTCAACCTCACCTACAACCAGAGTGTGGGCGTGATGCTCGGCTCGGGGCGTAACCGCTTGGGTACGAGTATCAAGCTCCAATACAACTACAGGAACCTGCGCTTCATGAACGAGCTCAGCTACGACAACGTGCTCTCCCGCAATTCACCCTATGGTGACTTCAGCACCTACACCTACATGAATCCCTACTACGACCCTTACGATGCCAACGGCAGGCTCAAGCCCGCAGCATTCCAGAGCACCAACCCCCACTTGGGCAATCAGGCAGTAGCCAATCCGCTATACAACAGTACGCTTGACACTACTGACAAGAGTATGTATGACGACTTTACCGACAACTTCAGCGTGGAGTGGAACATCCTCACCTCCCTGAAGTTCAAGGGTAATTTCTCCATTGGGCGCATCACGCGTCGCAGCGACGTGTTCAAGCCTGCCGACCATACCGACTTCATCGGTACCGCCACCAACAAGGGCAGCTACAGCAAGGGTAACACCCTCTCGCAGTCATACGATGGTAGTGCTGTCATCTCCTACTTCGGACAGTACGACATGCACACGCTGAGCCTCAATGGGGGCTGGAACATACAGCAGACCACCTCGGACTACGATAGCTATACCGTGGTGGGCTTCCCCAACCAGCAGTTGGGCCATCCTGCCTTTGGCACAGGCTTCAAGGAGGGTAGCACCATCACGGGTGATGCCCAGACGACCCGCCTGATGGGGCTTTTTGCCAATGCCAACTACAGTTTCGATGACCGCTATTTCGTAGACGGCTCGGTGCGCACCGACGGCTCGTCACAATTTGGAAGCAACCAGCGTTGGGGTACGTTCTGGAGCTGCGGATTGGGATGGAACCTCCATAATGAAAAGTTCCTTGCCTGCGACAATATCAACCAGCTGCGCCTAAGGTGCAGCACCGGATATACAGGCGGACAGAACTTCTATGCCTACCAGTCCATGATGATGTACCAGTACCAGAGCAAGTTCACCTATCAGGACTATATAGGTGCAGTAGTGAAAGCCTTCGGCAACGACAACCTCAAGTGGCAGCGTACCCAGAAGCACAACTGTGGTCTCGATTTCGCCTTTTGGGGTAATCGCCTGAGTGGCTATGTGAACTACTACATAGAGAACTCCAAAGACCTGCTGGCCGATATCACCATGGCCAGTTATCTGGGATTCGACACCTACAAGGAGAATCTGGGCGAGACCCAAAACAAGGGTTACGAATTCTCGGTGAAGGCAGGCATTGTCTATACAAGAGACTGGCGCGTTAACCTCTACGTCAATGGTGGGCACTACAGGAATGTGCTGAAGCGTATTTCTTCGGGGTTGAGTGCCTACAATAAGAAGGCCGATGCCGCAGGTAGCACAGCACCTTATGTTCGCTATGTGGAGGGAGCCTCTATCAATACGATATGGGTGGTTCCCTCGGCAGGTATCGACCCAGCTACGGGCGACGAAATTTTCATCCGCAAGGACGGCACTTACACCAAGGTATGGAGCGAGCAAGATTATATGCCCTATGCCAGTACCGATCCTCAGCAGAGCGGAACTTTCGGGCTCAACGCGTACTATAAACGTTGGGAACTCAATGCTAATTTCTATTATCGTTTTGGAGGATATGCCTATAATCAGACCTTGGTGGACAAGGTTGAGAACGTGGATCCCTATGGTAATGTGGATGCCCGAGCATTGAATGACCGTTGGCAAACACCTGGTGTGGCTGCTAAATATAAGCGTATAGATGATTTGAGCATGACGAAGCCTACTTCGCGCTTCATCGAAAAGGATAATCTGATGACAGCCAATACCTTAAGTGTTGCCTACACCTTTGATCCCAAGAAAATCGGCAAAATCGGAGCAGAGCATTTGAGAGTTATTCTTTGTGCTAACGATTTCTTGCGTCTCTCTACCATTCGTCGAGAGATGGGAACAAGTTATCCGTTTGCCCGACATTTTTCTCTCTCGGCACAACTCTCATTCTAATAAATATAATAAAAAGAATGTATATGATAAGAAATATTTCATTAGCCATATCCGTGATAGCGTGTATCTCATTGACTTCCTGTGAAGAGTGGTTTGATTTGTCTCCTAAGTCGGAACTGAAAGCTGAAGATTTGTTCGAAACAGAACAGGGATTTCGTGATGCTCTCATAGGTTGCTATGCTTTGATGGCTCAACCCGAATTGTATGGAGCGGAGCTCACCTATACTTATATGGATGTGTTGGGTGGTTATTATACGACAGCTTCCGGTAGCTTGAACACTTTCCGTTATGCATACGAGCATGATTACACCAATCAAATCGAAGAGAGCAGAAAAGATGGAATATGGAAGAAGCAATACAACATCATATCCAATCTGAATAGTTTGCTCGAACGTATTGATGCAAAGGAGGATGTCTTTTCGGAGGGTAGTTATAACCTGATAAAGGGAGAGGCGCTGGCCATGCGTGGTCTCATTCACTTTGACCTGTTGCGAATGTTTGCTCCAGCTCCTTCCTGTTGCTCTATTATGACAGAACCTGCCATTCCCTATGTTGATCGTTATACCAATCAGTTGTTCCCACGACTAAGTGTGGCAGAAGTCCTCGAACGGATTGTAGAAGATTTGAAACAGGCACGCGCATTACTTGCTGAGGTCGACCCCTATGGACCGCATCACGGAGATTATGACTTGGAGAATCTGACTGGGATATGGAGGGGACGTGCTTTCCGACTCAACTATTATGCAACAACAGCTTTGCTCGCACGTACCTTGCTTTATCGTGGAGAAGAAGCAGATAAATCGCAGATCTATGGATACGCTACTGAAGTTATCGAATCCAATCTGTTTCCACTCATCAGCAGTGCAGACCTAAGTAGCCTTGACCAGAATGGCTTTGTACAAGAGAATATTTTTGCATTGGAGTGCATCGGAATGAAAGAGGACCTCATCGATAAGTATTTTTATGTACCGAGCACCAGTAGTCAGATGTTGGCAATTAGCAGTACTACGTTAGGGGAGATTTTTCCTCTCTCCTTGAGTATCGATTATAGAAGGCAGTGGTGGCTGGAGGAGAGTGGCTCGTATCATTTGGTCTCTAAATATAATTACAGCGAACGCGTGCCCATACTGAAAGTCTCTGAAATGTTTCTTATAGCTACAGAAACGGCTGCAACAATGGAATTGGCTGCTCAATGGTTCAATAAATTGCAATATCACAGGGGATTGCCCGATGAAGAACTGACCGTTGATAACTTGAAGGAACGCCTGCTCTTGGAATATGCCAAGGAGTTTTTGGCTGAAGGACAATTGTTCTATGCATACAAACGAATGAATATGGATAAGGCCCCGATAACCCATACTCCCATAGATAATCCTATGACGATGTATACATTGCCTCTACCCGAAGAAAATACATTCTTTACATCTGAATGATAAAACAGCCTTGTAATAGAGATAAACAGTGAAAAACATGATGAAAAAACATTTAAGCAATATTTGCCTGTCGCTTGTACTTGGATTGGGCCTTGTCGGTTGTACAGAAGATGAACGTATGCTGTACTCGGCTCCAAGTGCAGTCTACTTCAGTGAGATAACTTCCGAGGATAGCCTTCAATACTCTTTTGCTTCAGGATTGAAGGAGATGGATACGGTGTCTATTCCAATCATGATTATAGGTGAGAAGGTAGACTACGAACGGCATATTTATGTAGAAATTGACTCTGCGACAACAGCACAAGAGGGTATCCACTATAAACTCTCCGGTACATCGGTCTCACTCCCTGCAGGCGCAGTGAAAACGTCGGTGGAGGTTGTTGTAATGGATGGTGATCCTTCGTTGGAATCTGGCACTGTTGCTTTGGTTCTAAATTTGAAAGAAAATGCCGATTTTGTATTGGGATTCCCCGAACAGCTTACTGCTCGTCTCATCATCACGAAGCAGTTGGTCAAGCCCGATTATTGGGAGATGCCCTTATCGCTGTACTATGGTCGCTACACTAAGGCGAAGCATCGTTTGTGTATTCAAGTGCAGGGATTTGATTTCCCTGAGGCATTCGATATGGACAAGGTAGGCGACTATATTGCCTATGGGCGATTGGTGTATAATTCCTTGCTGAGAAATCCGTTGTGGGACGAGGAGACTCAGAGTCATGTTACTGCCGACTGGGTTCCGCTTTAAATAATGTATCAAAAAAACTATCATAATGAAAAAGAATGATATACTATACCTTGCACTTGTATTGCTTCTTATTGTAGGGTGTGTGAAAGATAACTCTTCGGAATATCACGTTGTGCTGAACGATGTGTGCATAGAAGGAATAGAGGAACGGTATGAAAACGTGTATGTAGATCATCCACTATGTATCAGACCACAGGTGAGCACGCTTCATGGCACTGATCTCTCGCATCTTGATTTCTATTGGATTACCTACAACAAGGGTAACTATACCCATGTAGATACGCTTGCTCACACCAAAGATTTGGATATTGTGGTATGCTTGACTCCGGGTGAGCATTATTTGAAACTCAAGGCTTTTGACCGCTTGACAGGAATCTTCTACGAGAAGGAGACTGTGCTGAACGTAGTCAATGACTTTACGAACGGTCTGCTTATCCTTGCAGAGGAAGCCGACGAGGCCATTTTGGATTTTTGGGTTCCAGGGCGCAATGAAGTGATTCGCGATCTGTATGGAAAGTTGGAGAATGGAGCTTCTTTGGGTAGGAATCCCTATAAGGTGTATTTCACCCGATACACGAGTGAACTTGCCAGCGAGGTTATCATCATGTGCCAGGATGAGGAGGGAGGCAAGATTCTTGACAACACGACTATGGCATACAAGCGAGATTATACCGATCTGTTCTTCGGGATGGGCAAGGAGGGATATGTGCCGCAAGCCTATTTCCGCTCTTCCATGCGCGAGTATCTGGTAGATGGAGGTTTGGTGTATGATCGTGCAATAAATAGTAATCCGCCCAGCATGCAAGTACGTCCTGCCATGAGTGTCGCTTCAGAGGAGTACGAGATTGCTGCGGAGGCTAATTTTGGCGACGATAGTCACTCTGTATCGCGTATGGTGTTGTATGACAATCGGAATCAATGTTTTTATACGCTCTACGATATTACCAGTGCATTCTTGACAACGGTACGTAATACTTCGGGTATGAAATATGTCAAGGGTGGCTATTTCGATCCTGATGATGTAGGTATGCAGTGTATCTATGCCAATATCTATTCGCGTAGTGAGAGTGAGGCGCGTGAGTATGCGGGAGTTTTTGTCGATGATGCCGGAAGCCGTTGGCTGTTGCGCTTGGGTATAGGCTTTTGGGTAGAGGGGGCTTCGCCTAACCGCTATCTGAAGGATTTGGGAAAGCTCAAGGTGGATGACCCGACTTTTCAAAATGCGCAGTCCTATACTTGCAGTGCCGAGTTCCCCGGATATATGTTTTATTCCGAAGGCAGTAAGATTTATGTGTATAGCATATTGGGAGGCCTTGCCTGGCCCGTATATGATTTCGATGCTGCATCGGGAGGTCATTATGTGGTAGACCATATCGAGATGGAGCGTGGGGGCTCGCGTCTCTGGGTCTCATACCGTGATTTGGAGCAGGATTCCATGGCGGCAGGCTTTGCCGGATTGAGAATTCAGACAGATGGCGGCCTGTCGATGATTGAAGATATCCGTCACGACAATATCGCAGACCGTATAGTTGATTTTGAAAGTAAGTATTAACCGGATATTGATAGTGAAGATGATGAAACGATTGACTATCCTTTTCTGTTTGATGATGGCCGTTTGGGATTTGTCTGCCCAAGGGGTTCACTTTGCAGAATATTCCTTTGATGAGGCTAAGAGACTGGCCTTGCAGGAGGAAAAGATGATTTTTGTGGATGTCTATACCACGTGGTGCGGTCCATGCCGTCGCATGTCGAGGGAGGTGTTTGTAGATGAGGCGGTGGCAAGTTATTTTAACGACCACTATATTTGTCTGAAGCTGGATGCTGAGCATGAGCGCAGGCATGGATTCTTCGAGTTGTATACTCCGAGTGCTTATCCGTCTTTCTATTGGTTGACTTCGCAGGGAGAGTTGCTCGATTCTCGGAGCGGGTTTATGGATGCTACAGCTTTGCTGGAGGCTGCCAGACATGCCGAATCGAGTACTCTGGGCATACGGCTAAGGGCATTGGAACAGCGGTGGAATGATGGGGATCGTTCAGCGGAGCTGCTCAAGGAATACTTGTTTGAACTGCTGCCCCAAGTGGCCCCGGATAGGGTGCGCCCGTTGTTGAATGATTATCTGTGTGGTCTCCCTGCCGATTCGTTGGCATCGAGGACTGTGGGTGAGATGATACAGGGATACTCGCGTACGTTGGCCGACGATACGGTGTGCCGTACGCTTCTGGAGTATAGCGACTGCTATCGCCGGTACTTTGGGAAACAGGAGTTCGACCGTATCATGTATATGTTGCTTCTTCGTATCCCTATGGCTGACAAGCGGGTTGATACAGCCCGATATGCTCAGGATTGTAAGTTGATAGAGAGCCTGGATTTTCCACACAAGGAGATGTACGTTAAATTGCTCGACATTGAGACCAAACTGCTGGACAAGGAGTACGCTGTTGCCTTGACCGCAGCCTTACCTATCGTACAGCATTATGAGCAGGAGTTCCCGTATCTGTATTCGGAACTGTGCTATACGCTCATTATCACGGGTTTCTTTGAGTCGGCGTATATGCCTTCCGAAGAGGAGGGGGCGTTGTGTATGGGCTTGGCCCGGCGTGCCTTCGAACTCACGCCTTCCCAGAGCACCCTCGCCTATCTGGCGGCCGCTCATGCTCGTATGAATGACTACCAGAAGGCCTATGAGCTATTGATGTATCTGCCGTTCTATGCGGGGCCTACGCTGAGCAATGCGGTGTATGGCCTCATGAATCTGCAAAGACCAGAATAACCCCTATTATTAACTTCTAAATTATTTATTTTATGAAAAACTTTACTTTATCAGTGAAAGTGAGATTGCTTTCTATCCTTCTTTTGGGTGTGAGTCTGTCGGCTTCGGCCGAGGGCTTCAAGGGCACTTTCTTCGTGAAGGCTGCCGAGTTTGTTGAGGGCGCTGCCAGCGGGCATGGCAATGTATACCTTGACGGTGTGGAGATTGTGATTGCCGAGGCTGACCCCGCCACGAGCTGGGACCTCGAGGTGACGAACCTCTGTGGGCAGGGTGTGACCTATGGAGGAACCTTGTCTGACGACGGCTTGACATTGACCCTCGGCATGCTGGGCAACTGCTATTTCTCTGACCGTGACTATACAGGCAAAGGTACCGAGAGCCTGGGTGGCGCCGAGGGTACCATCATGGGCTCGCTTGAGATCAAGCTGCTTGAGGACGGCTCGCTCCAGTTCGGTGACTTCACGGTCATCAGCACCATCCTTGACGGTGCTCCCGTTAGCACGGTATTGGCTACCTACAAGGGGGCGGTAGCTGTGCCCGTGACAGGCTATCACTTTGCGGCTGCGGGCTTTACGGCTGGCGAGGCCTCTATCTATGGCAACGAGTATCCTGCCGAGTTTGACTTCACCCTGCGCCGTTGCATTGAGAACGACAATTATGATGTCGCTGTCACCAACCTTTGCAATCAGGGTACTACCTTCTATGCCACGTCCAATGAGGAGGGTACGGAACTCACTATCTCGAATGTGGCCTATGCCTATTTCTCAGAGAAGGACTACACGAAGGGTACCGAGAGCCTTGGCGGTGCCGACGGCACGATGATGGGCAGCATCGTGATGACGCTGCAGGACGACGGCTCATGGGCGTTCACCGACTTTACGGTCATCCGCACGGTGCTTGCCGCTGCTCCCGAGTTCACGGTGCTGGCTACCTATGTGGGTGGCAAGGGTGCGCTTTCTGAGACTACAGGTGTAGCGGAGCTGATGAATGATGGCACAGTTAAGCTTTTGGGTGGCGAAGACTTCGTCGTATCCTCAGATGCAGCTGCTTCCCTCAATGTGTTCGACCTCGGTGGCCGTCAGGTGGCTACGGGTGTTGGCCGTGTGGATGGTCTCGCTTCGGGCATCTATATTGTTCGCGTCGTTTCGGGTGGGCAGTCTGAGGTGTGTAAGCTGTTTGTCAAGTAATTTGTGAAGAAAAAGTGATGCGATACCGGGCGGTATCGCGCGCGAAATGTGGAGGGTGTACCTGCGGGTGCGCCCTCTGCGTTTTATTTTCCTTTGTTTTTCTTGCGTTTCTTCCTTGCTTTTTGCTTGTCTTCGTTGCTTCTTGGTATGAGGCTGTCGAAGTCGCGCTGGAAGATGAGGCCTATGCCTTGTGTAGTGAGCGAGGTCTTGGAGAAGTATCGGTCGTTGGTCTTGTTGTAGCCCTTGAGACTGAAACCGCCCGTGAGGAGGTAACGGATGTCGAAGTCACCGATAAAGTTGGTGGCGTACATGGGGTTGTCGCGGTATCCGAAGCTGCCGTTGATGAGCAGGCGGTTGTCGAGCAGGCGACCTTCGAGGATGCCTTCTATCTCCATGTTGTCCCAGTTCTCGCCGCCGAGGTCGCTTTCGCCCGTCATCATGTTCTCGGCACGCAGGTTGCTGGCGAGGTTCCAGTTGTCGTTGCTGATGATGCCTGCCAGGAGGTTGTTGATTTGCCCCGAGATGGTGGAGCTGATGAAAGACTCTACGTTGCCCGTCGTCCCCTGGGTATTTTGTGGCATGTCGGGGGTGTAGAACTTCCCTAATCCGAGGAGGTAGATGAATTGCTGGTTCATTTGCTCGGTCGTGTTGGTGTAGCTGGCCAGTATGGCCTTTTCCTCTTCGGAGCCTTGGGGCAGCTCGAGGTCGAAGGTCAGGGTGGGGGCGTTGAGGGTTCCGCCTATATGTAGCAGGCAGTTGACGTGTACGTTACCTGTCATCTCGGCGCTGAGGTCTCTGAGGGGGACGTAGTTGACAACGTGGCGCGCGGTGAGGTCGAGGCGGGCAGCCATGGGGTCACCCTCGAAGGATACGGTGCTGCCGTTGACTATGTCGAAGTTCTTGTTGATGACATCCTGCAGACTGAGGCGGTAGAACCCGCGGTTGACGGTGTAGGTGCCGAAGAGGTTGATGTCATCGCCGTGGATGCTTATCTGCAGATCGCCGTTGCCGACGGCGCTGATGTGGTCGTCAACGGCCTGGTTCATCACGAGCTTGAGCGTGGCGTCGGGCGTCAGGTGGGCGGTGATGTCGATGTGGGTCGGTTGGGACGCTTCGGCAGGGGATGTCCGGCGGCGGCGCCTGCTCTGTGCACGTGTGGTTGCGGTGGGCACGTTGCGCGTGGCACTGCGGTCGGTGAAGGTGATGAAGGCTTCGCTCGACGATACGTTCTGACTGGCGAGGTTGAGGGCGAAGACGGAGCCCTTCTCGGGCTGCGCCTGCACCTCTATGGTGAGCGGTGTAGTGGGCGTTCCCTTGACCTGTACTCCTCCGGTGCCGTAGATGGTGGTGTAGAAGTTGTCGTGGCCGGTGTCGGGAAGGTCGATGCCGAGTATGTTCTGTGCGTCAATGTAGAGGTCGGGGGTGAAGTTCTTGAGCTTGTTGTGGGTGACGGTACCCACAACGATGCCCTTCTGCTCGCGCTGGTCAAAGGCTTCGATACCGTCGAATCGTATCACCCCGGGGGCGAAGCGCAGCGAGTCCTTGAAGTGGTACTCTGCGTTGGTGGGTGTGAGCCTGAAGTCTATATCGGTCAGCAGTGCCCCGTCGAGGTCTATGGCATCCATGGGGCCGCCCACGGTAAGGTGTCCGCTGGCATGTCCCTTGATGTCGCCCATGAAACTCCTGAGAAGATGGTTGAGGAACGATACGTTGGTACTGTCGGCGGCGATATCTATCCACAGCTCGTTGCGTTTTGTGTCTACGATGCCGTCGACCACAGTGGTGTGTCGTGGGTTTTCCCGGACATCTGCGACGAATTGCAGTTGGGCAGCGTCCTGGTCCCAATGGATGTGTCCGTCCACATCGCCCATGGGACCGTCGCAGAAGGTGAAGTCCTGTGCGCTGACGGAGGCATCGATGTAGGGGCGCTCGGAGTAGAGGCTTGCCATGTCGGCACGGCCGCTCACCTTGCCATCGAAAGATATGCCTTCAAGCTTGACGAATGAAAGCAGGTATCCGAGGTCAAGCCCCGTGAAGCTCACTCGTAGCGTATCGGTATTGTGCTCGGCTATGACACCGTCGGCGCTGAGTTGCTGTGTCTCACCGCTGGCGAGGTGCAGGCCGTCGATGACTATGTGTTCGTCGTCAATGTTCATGCGGAAGGGGGAGAGCTCCCATTCCGAGTGCCCTAAGGTTGCTGATGTGCTGTCGGTCTCAATGAAGACGCTGAGGTCGCCCCGGCTATCGGTCGCTAAAGTGGCAAGGGTGTGGAAAGTGCCTTCGAACATGCCGTTGGGGTTGCTGCTCCAGAGGACACCGAGGTCCACCTTGTCGTCCGTCGCCTTGGTGACGAGGCTGGCGGTTAGCGTAGGGCTGTCTTCGTTGTGCAGGGTGGCGCCGGCATAGAGGTCGAGCCCTTGGCTCGTGGAGCGGCAGTCAAGGGATATACCCTTGAGCGTGTTGTCGTCGTAGTCTATTTGAGGTGCCGAGGCTGTGAGCGTAAGCTCGCCGGCAGGGTCGTTGATGAGGAGGTCACACTGTGCCTTTCCCGTGATGTCTATGGGGATGAGCAGGTACTCGCGTAGCGGCTCGGTGTTGTATATCCCGACGTTGACTAAGCAGAGGTTCTTTGTGGTGCTTTCGCTGTGAGCCATGTTCTCGCACAGTGAGGGCAGCGAGTGGTGCAGGTGCCCCAGCAGGCTGTTGGCAAGCGAGCGGTAGGTGAATTCTCCTCGTACGGTAGCGTCCATGAAGTCGCTCTTCAACGACAGCATCTTGTCTTTGGGGTCGCTGGCATAGAGTGCTATCTCCTCGATGAGGTAGTCGTCTGTAGGACGGTGCATGGTGAGGCTGTCTATGATGACCTTGCCCATGAGGTGGTCGATGTCGGCGCCCGCGAGGTCGGCTCTCAGACGGGTACTGAAGGTGGTGTTCTCGTGTATGTCGATGAGCTGCATGGCGTGGAGGTTGAGGCTGTCGGCTCGCAATGTGGCCGTATAACGTGGCACTCGTCCTTCGCCATGGTAGGCGGCATCGAGGAGGAGTGCTCCGTTGGGGTCGTCAAGGGCGAGGGTGGCTTCGTAATGCCCGGGGGCATAGTCACCGTTGAGGCTGATGTCATCGTACTCGTATCCGAGGAGGTGGGCGTGAGTGGCCTTGGCGGTAAGGGTGCCGGTGAGCGAGCCGAGGAGTTCGGCAAATGATGCTTCGGCACTGCCGGCCTTTCCTTGCGTCTGCATTGCGATGTCCGTCTGTGTAAGAGGGCTCGCAGGGATGATCCGTGCCACTTCGATGCTTTCGCCATCGAGTGTGGCGTTGTAGTAGCCTTGCTTGTCGAGCTCTACGTGTGCCTTGAGGTTGCCTGCATCGGTGGCCGCGTGCAGGTCGAGGGTGGTTTGGCTGGCATCGTGGCGGAGGTCTCCCGTTGCCGTGGCATTACCTATACGAACGACCTCCTGAGGTATCAGCGCATAGAGCTCGGGAGCTTGCTTTTGGAGCAATTTCCATACTCCGTCGGTGATGGTGGCTTCGTGAAGGCCCAATGTGACGGTTGGGCTCGTCTTGTCCAAGAGGGAAAACTTGCCCTCGGCCCGCAACATGAGGTCGCGGTGGTCTGAATGCAGATTCAGTGCCTTGAGGTTGATGCGAGAGGAACTGCCGATGAAGTCGGCATCGAAGTGCATCTTTTCGGTGATGCCCGCCACTCTGGGCAGCAGGGCGCCAAGGTCGGCAGGGGTGAGGTGTGAGGGACGTATCTTGCCCTTTACTATCAGGGGAGTCTGGGGCTCGCCCGCGGTTTGCGGATTGCCGGCGGGGAAAGAGGCCCACACGGTATCGAGCCGTAGCGAACTGTGGGGCAGGTCGAGTTGGAAGTTGGCCAGCGTGGCTCCTTGGCGGTTGGCCACGAGGCGCAGGTAGAGGTCTTTGACCTGTAGTCCCGATCGCTCCTTCATGCTCAGGTGACGCACGATGAAGCTCACCGAGTCGGGCGAGAGGGCCTTCAGTGAGAGCTGTGTGGAGAGGTCGTCGATGGAGAGGTTATCGGAAGTGAACTTTGACTCCTCCTTGTCGCCCGATGTGCCTACGCGATGGCACACGTGGGCATGGCGTATGAGCAGCGTGTTGATGCGTAGCGAGAGCCGTGAAGGTTCCTTTTTCTTCTCTTTTTTGGAGGCAAAGGCATCGATAAGGAACTGGTAGTTGTAGTCGCCCGCGGCATCGTCCTTGTAGAGGTGTATGTCGGGATGGAAGAGGCGTACGTTGCGTATCGACAGCTGGCGATGGCGGATGAGGGGTATCCACTCCACCTTGGCAGCCAGGCGGCTCACCGAGAGCAACTGCTCGCCCTCCTGGTCGTCGATGGTGAGCGAGTCGATGACAATGTCGTTGGGGAAGAGCCAGCGTACACCGCCAAGGCCTACGCGGGTACCGATGCGGTTCTCTATCTCGGTAGCGAGGAGCACCGACACACGCTGCTGTACTCGCGGCGAGTTCACGAGCAGGGTGCCTCCAACGATGAGCAATGTCACCAGGGCGAGGATGAACTGTATGTACCTTCTCTTCTTTATCTTCACTATGGGTGACAAAGGTAAACGTTTTTTTCGGTAAAACGAAGACAATACAATAATTTGTATTGCTTGGCCAGATTTTTTTAGTGCATTCCCTATAGGGCGGGCAGAGGGAAAATGGTATTTCGCTTTGCCTGAAATCAAAATTCGCTTTGTCTGAAAACTTTTGTCACCGCGATGAAAAAGTATTGTCACCGCGATGAAAATCCTTTGTCTCCGCGGTGACAATTGTTTGTCTTCGCAGTGAAAATATTTTGTCTCCGCGGTGACAAAAGTTTTTGGGTATGCCTATTTCCGTCGATGGCTATAGGGAAGGGTGGGGGAGTCTTTGTCTGCTCGGATTCTTCGATAGGGAGGGCGACGAGAAAAGATTGCTTTAGCAATGCAAATAAATCGGCTTTTCGTTTCGCGATTACCAAAAAAACAGTAAATTTGCACGAATATTAGCATATCATAAAGTTAATTAACTATTTCATAAACATTATGCCAGAAGTAATTAAATTACGAAAAGGCTTGGATATCAAGCTCAAGGGCGCTGCCAATAAGGAGTTGGTAGCCGTGAAGGCATCGCAGCAGTACGCTCTCGTACCCGATGACTTCGTAGGCGTTACTCCCAAGGTGGTAGTGGCCGAGGGCCAACATGTCAAGGCCGGGGAGGCTCTGTTTGTTGACAAGAAGCATCCTGAAGTGAAGTTCGTAAGTCCTGTATCAGGTGTTGTGGCTGCTGTGAACCGTGGTGCCCGCCGCAAGGTGATGAGCATCGTCGTAACGGCCGATGCCAAGCAGGAGTCAGTGAACTTCGGTGTGAAGAGTGTTCATTCGCTCAGCGGTGAACAAGTGAAAGAAGCGTTGCTCGAGAGCGGTATGTTCGCTTTCCTCCGTCAGCGTCCCTACGACGTGGTGGCCAACCCCGACGCGCGTCCCAAGGCGATCTTCGTATCGGCCTTCGACAGCAAGCCTCTCGCACCCGACTTCGAGTACGTGATCAAGGGCAATGAGGTGGACTTTCAGGTAGGTCTCAGCGCATTGGCCAAGATGGCACCCACATTCCTCGGCATCAGCAGCAAGCAGACCGAGAACGCCATCGTGAACGTGAAGAACGTGGAAATCACCACCTTCAAGGGCAAGCACCCCGCAGGTAACGTAGGTGTGCAGATCAACCACGTGCAGCCCATCAACAAGGGTGACATCGTGTGGACAGTAGGTGCCGAAGAGGTAATCTTCATCGGCCGCATGTTCGACAAGGGTGTCGTTGACCTCACCCGCACCATCGCCGTAGCCGGCTCGCAGGTGGAGAACCCCGCCTACAGCAAGGTTGTCCTCGGTGCTCAGATGAAGGACATCGTAGGTGGCCGCATCAAGGGTGGTTGCATCAACCGCATCATCAACGGTAACGTGCTCACAGGTCCTGTGGCTACTGAGGAGAGCTACCTTGGCGCATTTGCCAACATGGTAACTGTTATCCCCGATGGTAGCGACAAGCACGAACTGCTCGGTTGGGCTATGCCCCGCTTCAAGGAGTTCAGCGTGAGCCGCGCCTACTTCAGCTTCCTCTTCCCCAACAAGGAGTATGTGCTCGACGCACGTCTCAAGGGTGAGGAACGCCACATGATCAACTCTAACGAGTACGACAAAGTGTTCCCCATGGACATCTACCCCGAATACCTCATCAAGGCTATCATCGCCGGCGACATCGAGAAGATGGAGGCTGCAGGTATCTACGAGGTGGCTCCCGAAGACTTTGCCCTGTGTGAATTTGTAGATTCGTCTAAACTTGAGCTGCAACGCATCGTTCGCGAAGGACTGATGAAGTTGCGCGCTGAAATGGAATAAAGCTATGGGATTGAGACAATTTGTAGACAAGATTAAGCCGAACTTTGAGAAAGGCGGTAAGTTCCAGGCCTTCCGCTCAGTGTTCGACGGGTTCGAGACATTCCTTTTCGTACCCAACCATACCGCCAAGAACGGTACCAACATCCACGACTGCTTCGACAGCAAGCGTATGATGATTATGGTGTGCATCGCCCTCGTGCCGGCACTGCTCTTCGGTATGTACAATGTAGGTTACCAGCACTATCTGGCCGCAGGCCTCGACGGCAGCTTCTGGCAGCTGTTCGGATACGGCTTCCTCGCTGTGTTGCCCAAGATTATCGTATCATACCTCGTAGGTCTCGGTATCGAGTTCACCATTGCCCAGTGGAAGGGTGAGGAGATTCACGAAGGATTCCTCGTATCGGGTCTCTTGATTCCGATGATTGTGCCCGTAGGCACTCCCCTGTGGATTATCGCTGTGGCTACCGCCTTCGCTGTAATCTTCGCCAAGGAGATTTACGGAGGTACCGGTATGAACATCTTCAACGTAGCGCTCGTTACGCGCGCGTTCATCTTCTTTGCATATCCCAGCGTAATCTCGGGTGATGCCGTTTGGGTGGCCGATCAGGCAATCTGTGGCCTCGGTGCCGACATCGACGGTTACACTCAGGCTACCGCTCTTGGTGTGGCTGCCACATCGGGTGCCGCTCCCGCGTTCGACATGAACATGGTATGGGGCTTCATCCCCGGCTCTATCGGTGAGACCAGCGTAGTGGCTATCGCCCTCGGTGCCCTCATCCTCTTGGGTACAGGCGTTGCTTCATGGAAGACCATGCTCAGCGTATTCGTAGGTGGTGGCCTCATGGCGTGGGTATTCAACCAGTTCGGCCCGGCCGACAATGCCGTGGCTATGATGCCCTGGTACGAGCACCTCGTACTCGGTGGTTTCTGCTTCGGTGCAGTCTTCATGGCTACCGACCCCGTGACCTCATGCCGTACCGAGTGTGGTAAGTATATCTACGGCTTCCTCATCGGTGTTGTTGCCGTGCTCATCCGTGTGCTCAACCCCGGTTACCCCGAAGGTATGATGCTTGCCATCCTGTTGATGAACCTCTTCGCTCCGCTCATCGACTACTACGTATACCAGAGCAACATCTCGAAGCGTGCCAAGCGTGCTGCCAACAGTAAGTAATAACCCAATAATCGAATACAGTTATGAATACGAATAAGAATTCCTACATATTTATATATGCTTCGGTTATGGTTATTATCGTAGCATTCCTCTTGGCCTTCGTATCTTCAGCTTTGAAGCCTATTCAGCAGAAGAACGTCGAGCTCGATAAGAAGAAACAGGTACTCGCTGCCCTCAACATTTTTGAAAAGGATGCCGAAGCTGCTTACAATACTTATGTGAAGGCCGATCAGCTCCTCAATGCCGATGGCACTGTAGCTGCTGAGAACGGTGGTTTTGCTGTTGAGAACGCTGCTGTCAGCGAAGCTCAGCTCCCCCTCTACGTATGTGAAGTAGAAGGCGAGACCAAGTATGTGCTCCCCCTCTACGGTGCAGGTCTGTGGGGCCCCATCTGGGGTTACGTTGCCCTCAACGCTGACAAGGAGAGCATCTACGGTGTATACTTCTCGCACTCAGGCGAGACTCCCGGTCTCGGTGCCGAGATCACCAACCGCGACAAGTTCCAGGTGCCCTTCATCGGGAAGAAGGCGCTCGATGCCGATGGCAATGTAGTCATCAGCGTAGTGAAGAACGGCAAGGTGCAGAACCCCGACACTGAGGTCGACGGTATCTCTGGTGGCACCATCACTTCGCAGGGCGTAGACGCTATGCTCAAGAGCGGTATCGGTCTCTACAAGGCATTCCTTACCAAGAAGTGCGAGAAGGCATGTCCCGCAGCCGCTTGCGACAGCACCGCTTGCCCCGCGAGCGTGCCCGCTACAGCCATTCAAGTTGTTAACCAATAATCATAGGAGGAAACAGTTATGTCATTATTTTCAAAGCAGAATATGGAGGCGCTGAAGACTCCTCTGGGCATGAACAACCCCGTCACCGTACAGGTGCTCGGTATCTGTTCTGCATTGGCGGTTACTGCTCAGCTCAAGCCCGCTATCGTGATGGGCCTCTCGGTTACTATCATCGTAGCCATGGCCAACGTAATCATCTCGCTCCTGCGCAACACCATCCCCAACCGCATCCGTATCATCGTGCAGTTGGTAGTGGTAGCAGCGCTCGTAACCATCGTAAGTGAGGTCCTCAAGGCATTCGCCTACGACGTGAGCGTAGAACTCTCTGTGTACATCGGTCTTATCATCACCAACTGTATCCTCATGGGTCGTCTTGAGGCATTCGCTATGGGCAACAGCCCCTGGCCTTCATTCCTCGACGGTATCGGTAACGGTCTCGGCTATGCCAAGATCCTCGTTATCGTAGCCTTCATCCGTGAGCTCTTCGGTAGCGGATGTCTCTTCGGCTACCAGGTGATTCCCCAGTGGTGCTACGACCATGGTTACATCAACAATGGCCTCATGTTGATGCTCCCCGCAGCCCTCATCATCGTAGGTTGCATCATCTGGTACCAGCGTGCACGCCATACTGAATTGCAGGAAGAACAAAACTAAGTTGAATTATGAATGCTAAATTCTGAATTCTGAATTAGGGCTCCGCGATGTTTGCCTGCCGGATGGCCATTCAGAATTCAAAATTCAAAATTCAGAATTATTAAAGATTATGGAACATTTTTTTAGTCTTTTAGTCCGCTCCATTTTCGTGGACAATATGATTTTCGCATTCTTCTTGGGTATGTGTTCTTACCTTGCCGTATCAAAGAATGTGAAGACAGCTCTCGGTCTCGGTGTGGCAGTGACCTTCGTGTTGCTCATCACCCTGCCTGTGAACTATCTGTTGCAAACTAAGATTCTCGGCCCCGACTGCTTGGTCGAGGGTGTAGACCTTAGTTTCTTGAGCTTTATCCTCTTTATTGCCGTGATTGCAGGTATCGTGCAGCTGGTAGAGATGGTCGTAGAGCGCTTCAGCCCCTCGCTGTATGCCTCGCTCGGTATCTTCCTCCCCCTTATCGCCGTTAACTGCGCCATCATGGGTGCTTCGCTCTTCATGCAGCAGCGCATCACCATGGACCCCAACAACACACAGGCTATCCTCAACGTATGGGATTCAGTAGCCTATGCTATCGGTTCAGGTATCGGTTGGTTGCTTGCCATTGTTGGTCTTGCAGCTATCCGTGAGAAGATGCAGTACTCCGATGTACCCAAGCCTCTCCGTGGTCTCGGTATCACCTTCATCACTGTAGGCTTGATGGCTATGGCATTCATGTGTTTCTCTGGTCTTAACATTTAATCATAGGAGGAATAAGTAATATGGATATAAAATTGATTTTAGCGAGTATTGGTGTATTCCTCGCAGTGATACTTCTCCTCGTTGCCATCCTCTTGGTAGCCAAGAAGTATCTGGTGGCCTCAGGCCCCGTGAAGCTCACCATCAACGGTGAGAACGAACTCGAGGTGGAGAGCGGCTCAACCCTGCTCAGCACACTCTCAAACAACGGTATCTTCCTCTCTTCTGCCTGCGGTGGTAAGGGCTCATGCGGCCAGTGCAAGTGCCAGGTATTGGAAGGTGGTGGCGAGATCCTCCCCTCTGAGAAGGGACACTTCAGCCGCAAGCAGCAGCAAGACCACTGGCGTCTGGGCTGTCAGGTGAAGGTGAAGAACGACATGGCCATCAAGGTAGACGAGTCTGTAATGGGCGTCAAGGAATGGGAGTGCGAGGTTATCTCAAACAAGAACGTCGCTACCTTCATCAAGGAGTACAAGGTGGCATTGCCTCCCGGCGAGCACATGAATTTCGAGCCCGGTTCGTATGCACAGATCAAGATTCCTGCATACAGCATCGACTACGACAAGGACTTCGACAAGTCACTCATCGGCGACACCTATCTGCCCGCTTGGCAGAACTTTGGCCTCTTCAACCTGAAGTGTACCAAC
>JAFWXS010000050.1 GCA_017517925.1 Bacteroidaceae bacterium
AACGAAGAGTGAAGAATGAGGAATGAGGAATGAGGATATTTCCGCTATGAACCAATACCAATTGACGGATTGGCTACCCACCACGCAAAAGGAGATGAAGTTGCGCGGATGGGACGAGGTGGATGTGGTGCTCTTCAGTGGCGATGCATACGTGGATCATCCTTCGTTCGGAGCCGCCGTAGTGGGTCGTCTGTTGGAGGCCGAGGGATTGCGCGTGGCCATTGTGCCACAACCCAATTGGCGCGACGATTTGCGCGACTTCAAGAAGATGGGCCGTCCGCGTCTCTTCTTTGCCGTGTCAGCCGGATGCATGGATTCGATGGTGAACAAATACACCGCCAACCGGCGCCTGCGGAGCGAGGATGCCTACACTCCCGACGGACGACACGACATGCGGCCTGAATATGCCACGATAGTTTATGCCCAGACCTTGCGGAAATTATTTCCAGACACGCCCGTAATTTTGGGCGGCATTGAGGCTTCGCTCCGCCGACTTACCCACTACGATTACTGGCAGGAGAAACTTCAGAAATGCATCTTGTGCGATTCGGGTGCCGACCTCATCATCTACGGCATGGGCGAAAAGCCCCTGGCCGATCTCTGCCAACGCCTACGACAAGCGAATGTGGAGACATTGACACGCGCCACGCTCCGCCAACTGGTGGCCAATATGCCTCAAACAGTGGCCATATATAGTAGGATGGATGTACCACAAAGCATACAAGAGAGCGACATCGTGCTTCACTCACACGAAGAGTGTCTGCGCGACAAGCGGAAGCAAGCCGAAAACTTCCGCCACATCGAGGAGGAGAGCAACAAGCTACACGCCCAACGCATCATCCAAGCCGTGGACGGACGCTATGCCGTGGTGAATCCTCCCTACCCGCCCATGTCGCAAGCCGAGCTCGACCATTCGTTCGACCTCCCTTATACCCGCTTGCCACACCCGAAATACAAGGGCAAGCGCATACCTGCGTTCGACATGATCAAATTCTCGGTCAACCTCCATCGCGGATGCTTCGGCGGATGCGCCTTCTGCACCATCAGCGCCCATCAGGGGAAATTTATCGTGAGCCGTAGCAAAGAGAGCATCTTGCGCGAAGTGGAGGCCATCACCCGAATGCCCGACTTCAAAGGCTACCTCTCCGACTTGGGAGGTCCCTCAGCCAACATGTACGCCATGCGTGGCAACGACACCACCCTTTGCGAACGATGCAAACGCCCATCGTGCATACACCCCAAAGTGTGTCCGAATCTGAATACCGACCACCGTCCTTTGCTCGACATCTACCGAAGCGTGGATGCTTTGCCAAAGATAAAGAAGAGTTTCATCGGAAGCGGTGTACGCTACGACCTTCTCCTTCACCAAAGCAAGGACGAAACCATCAACCGGGCCGCACGCGAATACACACGCGAACTCATCACCCACCACGTGAGCGGACGCCTGAAGGTGGCTCCTGAACATACAAGCCCCCGTGTGCTCGACCTCATGCGTAAGCCTCCGTTTGAGCAATTCTACGAGTTCAAGAGAATCTTCGACCGCATCAACAAGGAGGAGGGACTCAACCAACAGATTATCCCCTACTTCATCTCCTCGCATCCGGGATGCACCGAGGAGGACATGGCCGAGTTGGCGGTTATCACCAAAGGGCTTGACTTCCATCTCGAACAGGTGCAGGACTTCACTCCTACCCCCATGACCGTGAGTACCGAGGCATGGTACACAGGTCTTCACCCCTATACGTTGCAACCCGTCTATTCGGCCAAGACACAAGCCGAGAAGTTGGCGCAACGCATGTTCTTCTTCTGGTACAAACCCGAAGAGCGACAAAAGATTACATCCGCCTTAAGACGAATGAACCGTCCCGACCTCATCGGCAAGCTCTATCCCGCTCCGATGGGAAAAACTGGATGGAAAAAGAAGAAATGACTATACACCACATATATATATGCGCTTATCAGAACTAAAGACAGGAGAAAAGGGAGTCATCGTAAAGGTACTTGGCCACGGAGGTTTCCGCAAACGCATCGTAGAGATGGGTTTCATCAAAGGGAAAACCGTGGAAGTCATCCTGAACGCTCCTCTCAAAGACCCCATCAAATACAAAATCCTTGGCTACGAAATCTCCCTCCGCCGACAAGAGGCAGAGATGATAGAAGTAGTTGACGAGACACAAGTTGACAAGTTGACAAGACCATCAGATACAGAGTACTTGTCAACACATCCGCAATCCAACTCGTCAACACCACCCTCGTCAACTCGTCAACTTGACAACTTGTCAACTGAAGAAGCTATGCAAGAACTGGCTCGTGGCCAACGACGCACCATCAACGTGGCTCTGGTGGGCAACCCCAATTGCGGAAAGACATCACTCTTCAACATCGCCAGCGGTGCACACGAACATGTGGGCAACTATAGCGGAGTGACCGTAGATGCCAAAGAGGGACACTTCGAATTTCAAGGCTACCGTTTCCGGCTCATCGACTTGCCTGGCACCTATAGCCTCAGCACCTATACTCCCGAAGAACGATACGTGCGGAAGTACATCATCGACGAAACTCCCGACGTGGTCATCAACGTGGTGGATGCAAGCAACCTCGAGCGCAACCTCTACCTCACCACCCAACTTATCGACATGAACGTGCGTATGGTGATTGCCTTGAACATGTACGACGAGTTGGTAGCCAGTGGAAACACCCTCGACCACAAGCAATTGGGAGAATTGTTGGGAGCACCCATTGTGCCTACCGTATCGCGTACGGGAAAGGGTATCGACGACCTCTTCCATACCATCATCAGCATCTACGAGGGAGGCGACTTCCTCGACAAGCAAGGACACCTGCGTGCCGAAGCATTGGACGACCTCAGCGATTGGCACCGGCGCTATGTGCCCGACCACACCTTCGATGCACGAAGCATGAAGAGCGAACATCCGCGCGGATTCTACCACCACATACATATCAACCATGGTCACGAAGTGGAGCGTAGTATCGATGCCGTAAAACACGAAATAAGCTACAACGAATCCATCCGACACAAGTACTCCACCCGCTTTTTGGCTATCAAGCTATTGGAGAACGACAAAGAGGTTAAGGATTTCATCAAGACCCTTCCCAACGGTATCGACATACTGGCCACACGCGACCGCGAAGCCATCCGCCTGCAAAAGGTTTTGGGCGAAGATAGCGAACAAGCCATCACGGATGCCAAATACGGATTCATCCAAGGTGCCTTGCGCGAGACCTTTACGGACAACCACATCGAGCGCCACCGCATGACCGAGGCGATAGACACCATCGTCACACATCGCCTGTGGGGTTTCCCCATCTTCTTCCTTTTCCTCTACATCATGTTCGAGAGCACCTTTGCCCTTGGCGAATACCCCATGATGGGTATCGAGTGGATGGTGGAGAAGCTGGCCAATTGGGTAGAGGCCATCATGGCCGAAGGTCCTTTGAAGGATATGATTATCGATGGTATCATCGGTGGTGTGGGAGGTGTCATTGTCTTCTTGCCCAACATCCTTATCCTCTATTTCTTCATCAGCCTTATGGAGGATTCGGGATACATGGCACGTGCCGCTTTCATCATGGATAAGCTGATGCACAAGATGGGCCTTCACGGCAAATCATTCATCCCCCTCATCATGGGCTTCGGATGCAATGTACCCGCCATCATGGCCGGACGCACCATCGAGAACCGCAAGAGCCGCCTTATCACCATGCTCATCAATCCGCTGATGTCGTGCAGTGCCCGCCTGCCCATCTACCTGTTGTTGGTGGGAGCCTTCTTCCATAGCCACGCCAGCCTTGTACTACTTAGCATCTACGCCGTAGGTATCCTTCTGGCCATCCTCATGGCGCGTCTTTTCAGCCGCCTGTTGATGAAGGGCGACGACACACCCTTTGTGATGGAACTCCCCCCCTACCGTATGCCTACCAGCAAGGCCATCCTGCGCCACACATGGGAGAAGGGTGCCCAGTACCTCAAGAAAATGGGAGGCATCATCATGGTGGCCTCCATCCTCATTTGGTTCCTCGGTTACTATCCGCGCAACGAAGCACACGAGACTCTGGCCGAGCAACAAGAGAACTCTTATATCGGACAGATAGGACGCGCCATCGAACCGGCCATCCGTCCCCTCGGTTTCGACTGGAAGTTGGGTATCGGTCTCATCTCGGGCGTAGGAGCCAAGGAGCTTGTTGTCAGCACCATCGGTGTACTCTACCACGAGGACGAGGCCCAAGTATCTGCCGCCACCGAAGGCGAGAGCAGTACCCTATCGGCACGCATTGCACAGAGCATCACCCCACTGGCCGCCATCAGCTACATGCTCTTCGTGCTCATCTACTTCCCTTGCGTAGCCACCCTTGCCGCCATCCGTCAGGAGAGTGGCAAATGGAAATGGGCCATCTTCACCGCCCTCTACACCACCGCATTGGCATGGCTCGTATCCTTCACCGTCTATCAAGTGGGAAGCCTCATCGGATAATGAACAAGAAAGAAAAGAATAATGTTATGAATATAAAGGAGTGTAGACAATAGTAATGCCCCTGCCTAAAGAAGAATTGTCGTAGACAGAACATTTATCTGCACTCCTAAGCAAAGCGTCACTCCTACACTCCTAAATAAGAAATAATATGCAAGAAGCCCTCGTCATCATCATCGTCCTGTTGGCCGCCGCCGCCGCCATCTACCACCTGATATGCTCGTTCAAGGCCATGAACGGCGAGGACAATCCGTGCCGACATTGTGCATCCAGTTGCAATTGCCGCCTCATTCAAGAGGAAAAAGAACGTGAAAAAGCAGTAAAAGGAAGAAAAAATATACCTCCTTGCAAAAAAAGCGAAGAAAATCGTTGCTGATTCCAAATAAAGTTGTACCTTTGCATCCGCAAATGGGAAATCCCAGCAAAGGGTACCATGGCCGAGTGGTTAGGCACCGGTCTGCAAAACCGTCTACAGCAGTTCGAATCTGCTTGGTACCTCCAAAGAAAAAGGTCTTTCAAGTTATCTTGAGAGACCTTTTTTGTATTTATTCCTTTCCTGAATAACACGGATTAAATCATATATAAATTATCTATCCGATAAATTGTTTGCAACGAATTTACTTTATCCCTTATTTTTCGCACAACATTTTTCCTCTGTTTCTCACTCAAACGAATTTACCGCATCGATGACGCACTGTACCTCCTCGTCGGTCATGACAGGGCTGATGGGAAGGCTGAGGATTTGGGCGTGGATGCGTTCGGTGACGGGAAGGGAAAGGTGGCTCCACTCCTTGTAAGCCTCCTGTTTGTGTGGCGGGATGGGATAATGGATGAGGGTCTGTATGCCTTGTTCAGAGAGGTAAGATTGCAAGGCATCGCGCCGTTCGCACCGCACGGTAAAGAGGTGGAAGACGTGGCCGAGCCATGAGTGTACGCAAGGCATCTGCACCAAGGGGTTCGTCATCTGTTTGATGTAGCGGCGGGCAATCTGTCGGCGACGGTCGTTGTCGGCATCAAGGCGACTGAGCTTTACACGGAGTACGGCGGCTTGTACTTCGTCGAGGCGGCTATTGATGCCTTTTGCCTGATGAACATATTTCTCGCGCGAGCCGTAGTTGGCCAATGCGCGTACGGTGCGGGCAAGCAAGCGATCGCTCGTCACCACGGCTCCACCATCGCCCAAAGCTCCGAGATTCTTACCTGGATAGAAGCTGAAGGCGGCAGCATCGCCCAAAGCGCCCACTCGGGCACCTTTGTAGAGTGCACCGTGTGCTTGGGCACAATCTTCGACAATCTTCAATCCGTATTGGTTGGCAAGGGGACGTATGGCATCCATCGGGCATACCTGTCCGTAGAGATGCACCACCATGATGGCGCGTGTGCGATCGGTGATGAGCGATTGGATGAGCGAAGCATCTATCAAGGCATCCTCTTCTGATGGCTCGCAAAGGACGGGTGTCAATCCAGCACGACTGATGGCAAGAATGGAGGCTATGTAGGTGTTGGCAGGGACAATCACTTCGTCGCCCTCGCTCCATCCGTGCATCTCGCGCCACGCCATCAGTATCAAGGTGAGGGCATCCAATCCGTTGGCTACGCCCACGCAATGCACATTGTCGCAATAGGCGGCAAAGGCCCGTTCAAACTCTGCCACCTCTTCGCCCAACAGATACCAACCGGAGGAGATGACACGCTGCACCTCTTCGGAGAGCCTTGGCTCGAAGGAGGCGGTTATGCGCTGGATATCTAAGAATTTTACCATGTGTTTCTTTATTTTATAGGGACTATAGAAACTATAGAGACTATAGAGACTAT
>JAFWXS010000051.1 GCA_017517925.1 Bacteroidaceae bacterium
AAATGACAAAAAATAAGCTCCGCAAATTCTCCACGTCAGAAATATGTCTCAAAAATATGTGGAAATTTGGGAACCATCAAAAAGCAGCCTGAAAGTGTTAAATTTTAGAATGTGTTGATAATTAAAGGTTTATGTTTGGTTGTTTCTGGTTAGTTTTGGTTGTTTAGGGCTTCTAAATACAATCTTCAAATGCACGTGTACCTATAGCCATAACACTATCAGGAATCACTATACTTTTTAGTTCCTTGCAATCCCGAAAAGCATAATCCTCAATGCATGTAGTTCCTTCCGGGATGATTCCCACGCCGTCTTTAATTTCGTATTTTGCCATGGTTTATATGGTTTTAATATTACACTATTTTATTATATAGATTTCCCTTACTGCATCTCCTTAATCCTTCTGAAAAACTTCTCTTGCATCTCGTAGTAGAGGTAGTCGTTTACGTTGTCAAGAGAGTGGCGATACATGGCTTCGTAGAAGGCGACAAAGTTGGCATCAGTGGCGAACACGTGCTTATGCTGCGTCAAGTAGTCATACACATGAGCATAAGTAATCACCTGGTATGTGCTGGCCATCTCCTGATCCTCTACCGTAGGTATGTTGTACTTCGGAGTGAGGATGACGAAATGACGCTGCTTGCCATAGTCCGACGACTCTCTCTTCGCGGCGAGCCAGTTGGCATAGTTGTAATATCTGCGCAGCTGCTTGCCCTCGCCATCTTCTTCCACACTGTTGATGTCGGACTTGATATTGTTTTCGATGACCACCAAGCTATTGCTTGTGCGCACCATCAGGTCGATGCGGCCACCGCTGGGGTATTTGGTAGGATTAACCTTCGTATCTTCTATCTTGGATGCCTCCTCACGCGCTATCGTGTAGCTCTCGCCCAACTCAATGCCGAAGCCTGCAAAGAAATCTCTCCACAAGCGACGATACTCGGGGCGCAGCATGAAGTAGGCAAGCGCATTGGAGAACTTGTTCTCGTCGTTCTGAATCTGACAGATGTCGAACAAAGAGACCTTGCGCTGGCTTACCTCGCTCAGCTCCTCCTCGTCGACCTTATTGTTTGACTCCTCCCATAGGGAGTTGTCATCGACGAGCATGGTGCGAATCTTGAGATAGTCCTCACGTTTCTCTGTCACATTCTGCTTGGTCAGGTCACCGCTATATGTACCTTCGGGATAGACGTACTGCTTGAGCGATGCCTTTGCTTGTTGGTAGCCACCAAGAACGACTACGATATCTGATGCCTCGTGCACAGGATATGCCACGGGCTTATCGGAGTGGAAGCGGATAAACAATCGTTTACCCTTTCTTGGGATATAGACCTTGTCAGCCTTATAGGTAATGAATACACTCTGTTGGCCTACCTCTCCGAAGATGTCGAAAATAGACACGCCACCATAGGTGATGCCACCCTCGTTCTTTACGAAGCGTTGCTGGTCGGCAAACACCTCTTTGTTTATGCCTTCGTACTTGTTTGCAAATTTACGACTAGCATCAAAGACATCGTGAAGCCCCTTTGCCATACCGATGACCTCGACCTCGCCAATGCCATAATACTTGACAAAGAGCATATAGCCGATTTGGTCTTGGTGTGCCTTGACAAAATCGCCAGTCGAGTTAAGGTAGATATAGCTACCCCCATTATCCGCTTGGTATAGGTTGATTACCTCGTGTCCGAGATTGGACGCGAGATAATTACCTACATACATGCGGTTGAGTACTATGCCTTGATTGTTAAGATTCGTCATGGCTGGTACACTCTTTGTCAGTCTGCTTAGTTCCGGAAGTTACATCAATACTCCCCACGAGCTGCCTGGCCCAGGGTGATCTCGTTGGGCACGAGCTTCTTGCCTTCAGCGTCCTTGATCTGTACGGTAACACCGAAGTTGGTATCGAAGAGTTTCTCAGCATCGCCCACCTTCATGCTGGCCTTGATCTTGAGGCCATCGGCGGCAAGCTTCACATCCTTGGTGGTCTTCTTGTTGAGTGCAGCGAGGGTGAGCTCACCATCGGCAATCTGCACGCCCTTGTAGAATACGAGCGAGAGGTTAAAAGCCTTCTTGAAATCTGCTGAGATGGTCTTCAGTTTCTTCTGCGGAGCTATGGTAAATTCAGCATTCTTGAATTTATCCATGAAATTGTTTAAAAGTCCCATAGTAGGTCAGTCATTATGCCTGCAAGTCTCCCGAAATCAGCATTAGTAAATTTTGTGCTTGATTAGTATATACAAGAAAAGCGTAGAGACTTGTCGCGCTCATCATGTTACTGGCATCGCCAAACGCCATCGTAGAAATGAACTGAGAAACAAATACCCCACGCTGTCGTATATACCTTGTGAGGTACAGCATGGGCTGTACGCGGTAATACACTAACAGAATGAGCGTTGCATTGTCCTCATCCCTCTACTAAAATTTGGCGATTTCGTAACATGGGATAAAGCAAGAAACGCATTCTTGGCCCAAGGATTTCTCCCCTCAGGTTTTGCAAAATTAGAGCAAACCGAACGAAATATCAAATATATTTGAATATTTCTGAGGTGCCGCCTAATTAAAAGATGTGCGCAACACAGATTAAAGATAGTCTGTCTAATTTTAGATTGCAAAACGAGTTATTCCCTCAGGGAACACTGCATTTGCAACCGAGTTGCGCCCCTCGCAGCCCGTAGGCAAGAACAAAGCGAACGCTCATCTGGGTATTTGTTTCTCATCATTAGGATAGCGATGACTTTGCAATACGTACAAAGGAGTGGCGATGAGTCCATCGCCACTCCTATAACAGCAACAGCGACTTAGTTAAAATGCATCTATAAGATTATATAGGTAATCCTCTAAACTTTCCGCAACGTCTTCGTCATAGGTCTCTTCGGCTATTTCAATGATATTGTCGATTTGCTCCTCCAAGTTATCTACGAGGTCGTCATTGTCTGCCAATGCCGCTTGAATATAGGCATCGACCAATTTGTCAACCTTTAATGCAGAGACAATCTCGGCGAGTTCTTCAGGAATATTGTTTTTCAGTCCTTGTATCTCGGCTTGGTTAATAGCCTTTTTGACGGCATAATAGAATAAATCCTCAATATCTTTATATTCTTCGATATAGGTATCTTCATCTATAGTGCCAACAACCTTTCCTTTTTTATCAATGAAATTGAAGACACACTCATCCCCTTCTATGCTTACAGTCAAAGCCTTGCCTTCGTTGAAGGTGTCAGCCGCAGGATACTCAAGTGGAAGGGCGATTTCGAATTTGGTGTTATAGTATCCAAACTTACCGGTTTTCATGTCGCATACGAGAAGAAGTCCGTCATGATATGAACCTCCAGGTATGATGTTTTTGTCAAATGTATACAACTCCTCACCCGTCTTGTTGATGACCTTGATTTTCTCATCCTTCTCTACAATGGCCAAGCCTTCGCTGAATGGCAGCGCATCGTCATACTTTGCAGCTGTAAGCAATTCGCCCTTTGCGTTGATATAGCCATAGCCATTTTTTGTTCTAACGGCAGCCATGCCTTCATGGAAATCATCTGCATCAGAGTACATCAGAGGAATAACTTCTTCTCCTTTTGTATTGATGTATCCATACTTATAATTCCAGCCATCTTCAGTGCCGACGAAGGCCAAGCCCTCACTGAACGTTGAGGCTGCTGCATCGTACTTGGTGGGGATGACTTCCTTTCCTGCCTTGTCCACAAAACCATACTTGCCATCAACCTTAATTCTGGCTAAGCCTGAACAATAGTTCTTCATGTCATCATATTTGAAAGTCACCATGAGTTCTCCTTTAGTGTTGTAGGCGCCGTATTGTCCCTCTTTATCTTGTACAACAATCATGCCTTCAACTACTCCACCCAACTCGTGCTTGTCGGCAGGGATAATCTCTTCACCCTTTGCATTAATGGCTCCTTTCTGGTTCCATCCATTGCTAACAAGGCTAACGCCGTCTACGAAATTCCCGACAGACTCGTACTTGTTTACAACCTGTGCGTAGACTTTCTTCTTGAGAACCTTTTCTGCGGGTCCTGTTTTGGAACCGCCACATGAAACTAAGGTTACCAATGTTACCAACGCCACGGATAAAAGTGACACACTTTTTTTCATAATATAATACTGTTTATAACTTTTTTCGCCTACTCTTTATAGGATTTTCGGCATACTCCCAGTCTTTTGTTTGTGTTTGTGTTGCAAAGGTATGAAACAAGTCGACAGGTTGGAGATGTCTTTTTTTGTCTTTTTCAAGATGACTGAACGAAGGAGAGAAACATCATCATTGTGCGACATCTTTCAAAAAAAATGATTACATTCGCAGCAGATAAGAAAAAGTAACTATACTATGGCAAGCATTCATATTCATTCGGGCCGCTACGACAATACTTCGGATATCACCACCACATGGGATGGCAAGCACCTCTATCGAGGCCGCTACACCAATACGTCGGACATCCTATACACTTGGGATGGCAAGCACCTTTATCGAGGGCGTTACACGAACACTTCAGATATATTGTATACCTATGACGGCAAGCACGTCTACAGAGGTCGCTATACTAATACATCGGACATCCTCTACACATGGGATGGAAAGCATGTATACAAGGGACGCTACGACAATACATCGGATATCATCTATACCTTTGATGGGAAGCACCTCTACAGAGGTCGCTACACCAACACGTCGGACATCTTGTTTACTGTCGATAGCTTGGTGCCCATCATCGTGCTGCTTGCTGCAACGCTTTAGACTGACTATCCTAAATTGACGAAGAACCCTATGGTCTTTGCATTTCATCTGCCACCGTCCGCCAGCATACCACAACATGATGATTATCTAACATATAGTGGCGGACATTGCGTACAATTCTACCTGTCTGCCAGTGTCGGCCAACCACTCATTGCCAGTCACAGGTGCAGACGCGTAGAAGATTCATCCGCAGGAAAAACATCCTACAAAGTTATTTACCGCTGCGCAGCGGTAAATAAAAAACGTATATTCAGACGGGAAAAACTCTTTGCAAATATGTAGGGTAGGTTCTATAAATTCTCACAGAAATTATCCCTCATAAGTTTGGTTAGCGATAAAAACCAAACCGATGCATAATGGCGGACACTGGCGCACATGGATTCCTGTACTCAGTATCCGCCACTAAGCATCACAATAACAGCAAGTTGTAGCCTGTCGGCTGATGGTGGCAGATAAAAACGGGAACAATAAGAAAGGCTTTGGATGACATAGTGATAGTCATCATATCGTACCCTCAGGAAATTTGCTATATGCTAAAAAACAAGTTTCTCACCAATCAAACTGCGCCTTCATCCACCGTTCGGAGGCTTTGACCAATTGAGTTTGATAGGTGGCGTATAGGTGGTTGCTGTAGCTCTCCAGTTGACTCTGCGTGGTCTTGTCGGTAACCGACGAGAGAGCCTCGGCCTTGATATCGCCTGTACGCTGATAGAAACGACTGATCATCAGCATCGCCTCGCTGTAGGGTTCGGCAGCAGTGGGGACGATGGAGCGGATGGAATCGAGCGTCAATAGGTACGCCTGCTCATACCCCTTGTCGATCGCTTGGAACAATGAGTCGACCACCTGCTGCTCTCGCTTGATGGCTTGCATGTATTGCAAGCGTTGCTGGCGTTCGCCCATATACAATAAGGTGGGCAGAAGGATTAGGACTGCAACGGCCAGTGCCCCGACCAGCTGGAGAGGGAGCCGACGATATCTCCATGCACGTGCCAGACTGTCCACATCGGCATAGCGACGCTCACACTTGGGGTGTGTACAACGCCCTGCGATACGCTTGTAGCGACCAGGGAACAGCTGCTGCATGATGTGCCCCAGTGAGTAGATGTCGCTACGGGTATCTATGCCATGGGCTTGCGCCGCGAGTTCGGGCGAGGCATAGCCTCGTGTGCCGCCCAGAGCGCGGAGCCTGTCGTGGCTGTCGTCATCGGAGAAGCCGAAGTCGATGAGGCGCACGTCATGGTCGGTGCGGGTGATGAGTATATTGTCGGGCTTGAGGTCATTGTGCAGCACACCGGCCTTGTGGAGATAGGCGGTGGCCGAGAGCAGCTGCTCGAACACACGCTGGCGGGCTGCCTTATTGGGGCGACTGGCAAGGTACTCGGTCAAGGTGCATCCATCGACATACTCCATGATGATGGCCGGGCCCACGGGAGTGGTTGCCTCGTAGGTGTAGACGTGGATGACGTGGGGATGCGATAGCCTCAAGGTGAGTTCATACTCGCGTTGGAGCAGTTCGAGGCTACGCGCATCGTCACTCATCGTGGTCTTGGCCATGAAGAGTCGGCCTGCCCGACGCATACGGTAAAGCCGTGCATGGGAGGTAGTGGCCATGAGTTCGACATCGGTGTACCGACCGCTATAGTCTAACTCCGCGCTGATGGGACGAAAACTCTCACTCTCAATCATAGGTGTATTTTCGCAGCGAAGATACGGCATTTTTTCGAAAAAATGATTACTTTCGCGTCCATTATGAGCATACTGGCAAATATACCTCAGATTGCGGCCCTGCGTGGCGAGATAGAATCCGCGGAGGGCAGTGCCTTGCATACGCACCTGCACTTCGTCGCCTTGACCGAGAAGATTGAGGAGCGACTGCGCGAACATATCTCACCCACCACGCTCGAACGTGTATGGGGCTACTCGACCCGCCACTACGACACGGTCTCGCGCCGTACGCTTGATGTGCTGGCACGCTATATCGGTACCGAAAGTTGGGACGACTACGTCTTCCGCTTGCGTAGCATGGCAGGTCGCGAGTCCGAGGAGTTCTCAGGTGATATACTCAATGTGTCTTCGCTTGCCGTGGGTACCCGGCTGCTCATCGGGTGGCAGCCCGACCGCCTATGCGAAATACGTTACTTGGGCGACTATCGCTTCGCCGTGGAGCGTGTGGAAAATAGTGCTTTGCGCGTGGGGGATAGCTTCTCGTGTATGCAGCTCCAGCTGGGGAGGGAACTCTATATGGATTGCTTCCAACGTGCCGATGCTCCCTCCGATGAGCGTGCAAGATATGCCGTGGGTCAGAGCCATGGGCTGACCACGCTGCGCATGATAGAGAATGAGTAAGCTTCTATATTATTATTATTGTCATGATCTGATAAGTATTGTTCATTATGAAAAGCAATGAAGGTATTTCTGTCTCATTCCATCGAGGGCTTTCTGATAAACTGGATTGGATAGTTAGTTTGGGAATCTTGGGAATTGTTGGTCCAGGTATGTATATTTGGGGTGCTATTGAACTTTGGCACCTCGAGAGAGGGGCCTCATATATGTTCCTATCGTGCGCGCTAATGTTGGTCGTAGGTTTCGTGTGGGGATTAAACTGTATTCCTATGCGCTTACAAGTTGAGGGTAGTGAGATCATTCTGACAAAGATGTTGGTTCCTTTGAGGATTTCATTAGATGATGTGGAAGAGGTAAAGACCACTACCATTTCCTTTGTAAAGGGAGGACTAGACTCCTGGCAAAGGCCGAGGTTTTGGGGACGATGTAAGCACAAATCCTTGGGAAAGGTGTACTGTTATATCCCTGCTCCATTTCCTGAGCGGTTGGTGCTTATTCGTACGAAGAATGGGCAGCATTATGTATTCGGTTGTACGTGCGTTGATGAATTTATTAAATATGTGAATTCAAGGATTTTAAAAGGAACGATTCAATAGCAATAAAAAATGAACAAATATATTTCCCAAACTCTCAACCTCTCGGAGCAGGCGGTGGCTAATACGTTGAAGTTGCTCACCGAGGGGGCTACCATCCCCTTCATCAGTCGCTATCGTAAGGAGGTGACGGGAGGACTCGATGAGGTGCAGATTGCTGCCATCGACACGGCACACAAGAAGTTGGTAGAGTTGGAAAAGCGCAAGGAGACCATCCTCGCCACCATCGAGGAGCAGGGAAAACTCTCCGACGAGCTGCGCTTACGCATCGCTCGCTGCATGGATGCTACGGAGCTGGAGGACATCTACTTGCCCTATAAACCCAAGCGCCGCACCCGTGCCGAGGTGGCACGTGGCAAAGGGCTGGAAACCCTGGCCAAGATGCTGATGGCGCAAAACTCCAATGGTGTGGAGTCCATGGCCATGCGCTTCGTCAAGGGCGAGGTGAAAGACGCCGATGAGGCCCTGCAGGGTGCCCGCGACATCATCGCCGAGTGGGTCAACGAGAGCGAACGCTCAAGGAACACCGTGCGCAACATCTTTGCCCGCGAGGCCCGCATCACCTCCAAGGTGATAGCCGGTAAGGAGAGCGAGGGCGACAAGTACCGCGACTACTTTGACTGGAGTGAACCGCTCTCGCGCTGCTCGTCGCACCGCATGCTGGCCATACGCCGTGGCGAGAAGGAGGGCTTCCTGCGTGTGAGCATTGCTCCGGCCGATGATGCGGTGGCCGTGGAGCGCCTTGAGCGCCAGTTTGTGCGCTCGCAAGGCGAGTGCGCCGAGCAGATTGCGGTGGCCGTGCGCGACGGATACAAGCGATTGCTGCGTCCCTCCATCGAGACCGAGTTTGCCAACAGTTCCAAGGAGAAGGCCGATGAGGAGGCCATTCGTGTATTTGCCGCTAACCTCAAACAGCTGCTTCTGGCACCGCCTCTCGGACAGAAGCGTGTGCTGGCCATCGACCCCGGCTATCGCACAGGCTGCAAGGTGGTGTGCCTCGATGCGCAGGGCAATCTGCTGCATAATGAGACCATCTTTCCCCATCCGCCAAAGTCGGACTATGCCGGTGCAAGCCGCAAACTGGCGCGCTTGGTGGAGCAATATAAGATAGAGGCCATATCCATCGGTAATGGTACGGCGAGTCGTGAGACGGAGCAGTTTGTCACCTCACAGCGCTACGACCGCCCCCTGCAGGTGTTCGTGGTGAGCGAGGATGGTGCCTCCATCTACTCGGCCTCGAAGGTGGCTCGCGATGAGTTCCCCGACTATGATGTCACTGTACGCGGGGCTGTCTCCATCGGTCGCCGACTGATGGATCCCTTGGCCGAACTCGTAAAGATTGACCCCAAATCCATCGGGGTGGGGCAGTACCAGTACGATGTGAACCAAAATGAACTGAAATCATCGCTCGACCGCACCGTGGAGCACTGTGTGAACTCCGTAGGTGTAAACGTGAATACGGCGAGCAAGCACCTGCTCACCTATGTGTCGGGACTCAATGCTACGCTGGCACAGAATATCGTCGACTACCGTGCCGAGCATGGAGCCTTTGCCTCGCGCAGCGAGCTGAAGCGCGTGCCGCGTATGGGCGAGAAGAGCTTCGAGCAGTCTGCAGGCTTCCTGCGCATCCCCGATGCCAAGAACCCGCTGGACAACTCGGCTGTGCACCCTGAGCGCTATCGCTTGGTGGAGCAGATGGCCAAGGACCTGGGCTGCTCGGTGGGCGAACTGATTGCCGATACCAAACGCCGTGCGCAGATACAGGTAGACCGCTATGTGAGTGGCGATGTGGGTCTGCCCACGCTACACGATATCATGAGCGAACTGGAGAAGCCCGGCCGTGACCCACGCCAAGCTATCGAGGTGTGGAGCTTCGACGAGCGCATCCGCACGATAGATGATGTGAAAGCAGGGATGGTGCTCCCCGGCATCGTCACCAACGTCACCAACTTTGGCTGCTTCGTGGATATAGGCGTCAAGGAGAATGGATTGGTGCATGTGTCGCAACTGGCCGACCGCTACGTGAGCGACCCTACTACCATCGTCTCGGTGCATCAGCACGTCACCGTGCGTGTGCTCGAAGTGGACTATGCCCGCAAACGCATCAGCCTGTCGATGAAGGGGGTGTAGGTCGCTTTTTTTATGAGGAATAGGGGCTTAGTGATAAATATTCAAGAAAATTTGATATTTCTCGTTCGTTTATTGCTATCTTTGCACTGAAGCGCGAAGATACTTTCACTCTCAGTGATAAATATTCAAGCAAGCTTGATATTTCTCGTTCGTTTATCCGTATCTTTGCGCTAATGGGAAGCGTAAAAACAATTTCTAATATCATATCTGTATGAAGAAACTTAAGACTTTAGGCGTGGCCATGCTGGCAGTAGCATCGCTTTGTGCACAAACGGGAACGGAACAGACTTTCAAGACGTGGGCGCAGACTCCTCCCATGGGATGGAACTCGTGGGACTGCTTTGGCCCTACGGTTGTGGAAGAGGAGGTGAAACAGAATGCCGATTACATGGCCGAACGTCTGGCGGCCTATGGATGGGAATATGTGGTGGTAGATATTCGTTGGTATGTGGAGAATGACAAGGCTGGTGGATATAACCAAACCAACCCCATCTATGTGTATGACGAGTATGGGCGGTATACCCCTGCCCTCAATCGCTTCCCCTCTGCTGCCGATGGTGTGGGGTTCAAGGCACTGGCCGATTATGTGCACAACAAGGGGTTGAAGTTCGGAATACACCTTATGCGCGGATTGCCCAAGGTGGCTGCCGAGAAGAAGTTGCCGGTGAAGGGTACCGATGGCATCACGTGTGACATGATTTGCAACAATGACTCGGCATGTACATGGCTACGTGACAACTATAAGGTGGACTGCACCAAGCCTGGTGCGCAGGAATACTATAACTCCTGCTTTGATATGTATGCCCAGTGGGGAGTGGACTTCGTAAAGATTGATGACCTGTCCCGTCCCTACCATACAGGGGAGATAGAGATGATACGCAAGGCCATTGACCAGTGCGGACGCCCTATCGTGCTCAGCATATCACCGGGTGAGACACCGCTCGATAAGGTAGACCACGTGAAGGAGCATGCCAACATGTGGCGCACAGTGGATGACTTCTGGGACAATTGGAGCCAACTGAACTATCAGTTCCAGGTGTGTGCCAAGTGGGCGCCCTACATCGCTCCCGGTACGTGGCCCGACGCAGACATGCTCCCTCTTGGAAAAATCAGTATCCGTGGTGAGCGAGGAGCAGAGCGATGGACACAGTTTACACGCGATGAGCAGTATACGATGATGAACCTCTGGACCATCTTCAAGAGCCCGTTGATGTTTGGTGGTCATCTGCCTGAGAACGATGCGGCTACCGACTCTCTGCTAACCAATCGCGATGTACTCTACATGCACCACTACTCCATGAACAACCGTGAAGTGACAAATCAGGACAATCATGTGATGTGGAGTGCTGACGACCCTGCCAACGGAGATAAATTTGTTGCGCTCTTCAACCTCGGTGGCTCTGAGTTCGTGAACCCCAAGAATGTGCTGTGGCGCAGTGGAACCATATCGTACCTTACCACAGGCTATGCTACCAATGTTGAGGTGGACATCCCTGAGGGAAGCCGCGAACTGGCGTTGATTGCTACGGATGGCGGTGATGGATATGACTGTGACCATGCAGACTGGATCAATCCCATCGTGACCATGCAGGATGGTTCGACCATAGACCTGACCTCTTACAAATACCTGCGTTCGACTTGTGGATGGGGTAGTGTGGCCATCAACAAGAACCTCAATGGAGGTAAGCTTAGTATTGATGGGACTACTTATGATAAAGGTATTGCTACCCATGCCAATTCCATTCTCCTCTATGAATTGCCTGAAGGTGCCGTAAAGTTTACGGCTCTTGTGGGTATAGACAATACAGGTAGCGATCAGGGTAGTAAGTCGTCGATAGAGTTTATGGTATTCAATGAAGACCCCACCATACGTATTGAGACTACCGATCAGTGGAGCGGAGGAAACAAAACTATCAAGGTTGATCCCAACAAGCAGGTGGGTTATAGTGGATTCATCGGTCGCGTGGCTGGTCGCCAACAAGCTGTCGTGGAGGCCGATATTACTGGTGCCGAGAAACTTTATTTAGTAGTGACCAACGGAGGTGACGGACTTAGCTATGACCATGCAGACTGGGCCAACCCTGTGCTCATTGACAAGGATGGCAATGAGACCTCGCTCACCGAGATAAACTGGGATGCCAACCCCATCAATGGCTGGAATGCTCCCAAGAAGAACAAGAACAATGACGGTAACACGATGGCTATTGCAGGGAAAACCTATGCCAAGGGATTCGGGGTGAACGCCCCCTCTATGCTCACATTCACCTTGCCCGAAGGACATGAATATGTCGCTTTTAAGTCTACCGTGGGCTACGATGATGATGTGAAGAATGCTTCGTCTGGCGTCACCATGGAGTTCCGTCTCTTTACACAGGACCCCGCACCGAGCAATACGGCTGTTGTGCCTCTTGACCTTACTCGATTAGGCTTCAGCGCGGAGCAGGAATGTCGCATTGTCGAAATGTGGAAGGGTGTCGACATGGGGACTTATAAGGGTTGTGAATTCGCACCTGTGCTTCGATCTCATGAAAGTGCTCTTTATCGTGTGTCGCCACAAGGACGTGCCGAGGGAGCTACAGTCTCGCTTTATCAGCCCGAGGCCGAGGAGGGCAAGCCCAATACGGAGTTATATATCCGAGTGTCTGATGCTGCCACTGAAGAAGGGTATGTGCAGCTACTTTGCAATGGTAAGGTGCTGAGTGTGCAGGCTCTCGATGCAGATGGGCGGGCAACCTATAACTATGGTGGTCTGTATGCTGGTACCTATACTTTTCAGGCACTTTATAGCGGCACCACCACTACCGCTGGTGTTGCATCGGAGAAACTCACCATTACTATGGCTGGAGAGGCTGAAGACCTCAGCATATTGCAGAACCGTCTTGCCGATCTGGTTTCAGAGGCGGAGTCTATAGACCAGAGTAATGTCGCCGGTGCATTGCGCGCTTCATTGGATGAGGCCATTGAGATGGCAAAGAGTGCTGATGTCAATGTGAAAGCAGAACTGGAATCGGCTATTGTTACCCTGCAAGAGGCTATGGAGAAGGCTCGGCTCTCCATGAGCAGCATGCGTAACCTGCAGTCGGCCATTGCAGAGGCCAATGCCTTCGTCAATCTTATGGCCGAAGGTGAAGTACGTACAGCCTTGGTGGATGGCATTGCTGCAGCTTCGGATGTTCTCATGGGAACGGCTTCGACTCTTGATGAGGTGAAGGGGGCTGTCACGGCTCTCAATGATCTTCTCCTTGAATCAAAGAAAACTGGTGAGCCATTGGCTGGGCAGATGTTCGAGATGACAGAGTTTCTCACTAACCCCAGTTTTGAACTCGGTACCACAGGATGGGCTCTCGATAAGCAGGCTTCAGGATGGTCAGACTTTGCTACCTGGAGCGACCGCCCTGCAGCAGGGGGGAATAGCTTTGTTAGTGTTATTTGTCAGAGCATTACCCGTCTTGACCTCAACCAGACCGTTCGGGAACTTCCTGCGGGGGTATATACTGTGGAGGCGAGCCTGCGCAACACCGATGGGGCACACTGTTTGAGCGATCAGCATATCTATGCCCAGGCAGGAGATGTTACCTATAGTTCGAATCCCTTAACGACAGTGAGCGGGACGGGCAATAATGATTGGACACGCTTGGTGGTGACAGATGTTGACTTGGCAGCTAATGCTCCATTACGTATAGGGGCTTGTTCTACGGGCGATGGATCAAGTACCAAAGGCTGGTTTCAGGCTGATGACTTTCACCTTTATTATTGGGGAAAGAAGAGTGACCCGGGAACGGGAGTTGATAATAGGCTTCAGCAGGTTGTAGGACGCCAATATTTTGATTTGCAGGGTACACAATTGTCAACTCCTAAGTGGGGCTTTAACATAGTCAAGGAGGTTCTTGATAATGGAAGAGTCAGGGTAAGGAAATTGCTGGTTGATGAGAAACATGTTCTTGTAGAGTAAAAAATCTGTTTTGATAGAGAAGCGTAGTTTATTTATAGCATTAGTATTGGTTTGCAGTTTTGCAGCCAATGCACAGGTGTATAGTTTGGAGGGCCCCTACGAAGTGGTGGCACGCGATGGTGTGTATCGTCATACCAAGGGGGGAAGTGAGCGCGATATGCGTGCGGCCTATGACCTTGCCGTAGCAGGCGATGAGGCTACCTCGGTGGCCATCATCAATGCCTATGCACATACACTACAGCGATTCGACGGACATGATGCTCCGCTCTGCACGATACAAGCCTACGACCTGTTGCAGGCGATGATTCTCATGAAGGAGCACGCCACACCCGAGTGGGCGGCCATGGTGCGCCGGGCCATACTGCCCACGATAGATAGGTTTGAGGCCGCCAGCCCCTATACCAACGGCAATTGGGGTGCCATCGTGAACCGCTGCCGTATGGCATGCGGTATCTTCCTTGAGGATAGTGTTATCTATCGCGCAGCCATAGACTATTATCTCCATGCCAATGACAATGGCTCGCTACCCAAGTATGTGGGCGAGACGGGGCAGTGTCAGGAGACAGGACGCGACCAGGGACATGTGCAGCTGGGTCTTGAGGCTTTGGCGCAGACCTGCGAGATGGCATGGCAGCAGGGTGACGACTTGTGGGGAGCGCTCAATAACCGGTTGATGCAGGGCTTCGAGTATACTGCCCGCTATAACCTCGGACACGAGGTGCCTTTCGAAACGTGGACCGACTGTACGGGACTCTACAATGATTGGACTGTACCCGGGTCGATGGGACGTGGCAAGGTTTGGGACATCTACCGACTCCCCTATAGCCACTACGTGAAGCGCATGGGGCTCAAGATGCCCTACACGAAGAGAATACTTGCCTTGCAGGATAAGGCGGAGCGCAAGGGTAAGAGCCGTATGCTCAATGTACCCGGTGTGAAGGAGGAACTCAAGCTGCATACGATATACACCTATCCCGCTCCAGAAGGTGCACCGCTGAAGAACGACTATGACGTGTTCGTCCGTCCGCGTGGGGTAGAGGAGTGGACCAAGATCGACACCTACATGGCCAAGGTGAATGCGCCCATCGGTGACAACAAGCACCGCGTGACACAGATATCCTACGCCCTTTTCGACTTCACGGGCGATGTCTTCGTCCGTGTGGTGTGTAAGAACAGGAAGTTCAAGAGTGCCCGCATATGTCCCGACTACCGAGGCACCATTGCTAATGTGCAGAACGACTCTACGGTGCAGTTCATCCTCTTCCAACCCGAGAACGTGAGCGTGGAGTTTGATGGCAGTATCACCGACAACCTGCTGCTCTTTACTTCGCGTCCCCCAGTGACCGAGGCTGAGGTCGAGGCTGAAGCACGACGCCAAGGCTGCCAGTTTATCAGCTATGCCCCCGGCTACTATACCGACAAGACCATTGCTGTACCCTCAAATACCACTATATACCTTGCAGGAGGTGCCTACTTCACTGGTACGTTTACCATCGAAGATGCCGAGAACGTGAGCATCATCGGACGTGGTATTGCCCGTCCCGGTGACGGATACGAGGGTTGCCACGTACACCGTAGCAAGAACGTGAGTATTGACGGGCTCATCCTCAACACCTGTCCTATAGGGGGCAGCGATGGAGTGACGCTGCATGATGTGCGCTGCATCTCGCACCCTTCATGGGGCGACGGGCTCAATGTGTTTGCCTCATCGAATGTGCTCTACGACCGTGTGTTCTGCCGTACTTCGGACGATTGCACTACTGCCTATGCCACCCGCAAGGGATTCGGTGGCTCGGTACGCAATGTACGCATGACCAATTCTACCCTTTGGGCCGATGTGGCACACCCTATCTTCATCGGCATACACGGTAACTCGGAACGTCCCGACAGCATCGTGGAACTCGTGTATGAGAATATCGACATCATCTGCCAGAGCGAACCGCAGGTCGACTATCAGGGCTGCATGGCCATCAACTGTGGCGACAACAACTACGTGAAGGATGTGCTCTTCGACAACATCCGCATCGAGAACATACATCAAGGTTCGCTGCTCCAAATCAAGGTAAGCCACAATGCCAAGTACTGTACCGCACCCGGTCGAGGTGTTGAGAATGTCACCTTTCGTAACATCCGCTACAACGGCGAGCAGCCCTACATGTCCATTATCAACGGCTACAACGAGGAGCGCAA
Organism: Bacteroidaceae bacterium; assembly: GCA_017517925.1. GTDB lineage: Bacteria > Bacteroidota > Bacteroidia > Bacteroidales > Bacteroidaceae > UBA1189. Next base: position 15,959 of record JAFWXS010000051.1, read on the forward strand.
GGTGAAGAACATCACCTTTGAGGGGCTCAAGATCAATGGTTGCCCCATCTATGATGACATGTCCGGCAAGCCCCGCTGGTACCAGACGGCCGATTTCGTGCCCATCTACATAGGTAACCATGTGGAGGGAGTGGTGTTTAAGCAATGAACAATCGTCAGACAAACGAATAGAAACGATATACTATGAAAAAGAATGGATTATGCAAACATCTCCTATGCATGAGTCTCATGCTGTTCGTACCTATAATGTTATGGGCCGAAACGAATGAAACATACGATACCAATCGTGGTTTCCTCCATCCTGGCGGGTTGCACACCGAGGCCGACTTTATCCGTATACGCCAGCAGTTGGCCGAGGGTAACGAGAAGGTTACATCTGCCTATAACGTGCTTAAGAATGCTGCCTACGCCCAATCATCGGCAGCTACTTATCCCGTCGAAACCATCGTGCGCGGTGGTGGCGTAGGAGAAAACTATATCAATGCTGCACGTGGAGCTACCATTGCTTATCAGAATGCCTTGCGTTGGAAAATTGAAGGGAGCGAAGCACATGCCCGCCATGCCGTGGCTGTGCTCAACCAGTGGGCACGCACAACGAAAAGTATCGGTGGCGACAGTAATTATGCCCTTGCAGCAGGACTCTATGGCCACCAGTTTGCCCAGGCGGCCGAGCTGATGCGTGACTACGAAGGATGGAAACCCGAAGAGTTTGCCCAATTCAAGCGCTGGATGCTCGATGTGTGGTATCCGCAGTGCATCGGATTCCTCCGTGGCCGTAACGGTACGTGGGAGAATAGTGGAAAGTGGTGGCAGGCCCCGGGGCACTATTGGAGCAACTGGGGACTGTGTAATGTGCTGGCCTTGGTGAGCATAGGCATACTGTGCGATGATGTGTATATCTACAACCAAGGAATGTCGTACTTCAAGTACGATCAGGTGGGCACCTATACCGACCCGCGCAGGGATAACCCCATCAAGAATGACGGACTGACCGAATTCTTGGGTAACCTTGTGGTGACAACGGCAGAGACCGACCTTGAGACGGGTGCCTATGGCCGTATGGGACAGATGCAGGAGAGCGGACGTGACATAGGCCATTCTGCCATGGCACTTGGGCTTGCCATCGATATCGCCAAGGTGGGATGGAATCAGGGCGACGACCTCTTTGCCTATATGGCCATCGTCTGGCTGCTGGTATAGAATATGTAGCGGCACAGACACAGAATGTAGGGAACCTTCCGTGGACAAACTACCATTATGGCTCCAGTGGATACTACTATTCGGATAGTCGGGCTTGGCTTATGACGGGGCCTGCTCTCGGCGCACAGATGCGTCCCTATTGGGGGACGGTCATCGGTATCTATGAGGGCATCAAAGGGGTGTCAATGCCCTATTCCAAGATAGCCTACGATGAGATGGGTGTTGATGCCGGCGGGCAAGGTAGTACTAGTGGCGGTTACGACCACTTAGGCTATTCTGTCTTGATGAACACGTATGATGGGTTGGCCACGGCCGACAGGATACCGACTGAACTGACTCCAAAGATGGAATATAGTGGAACCTTCACAGGACTCGTCCCTAGTGTCGCAGTGGAAACCGCATTGGGCAATATCAATGGTAAAACCATTGCGCATAATGAGTTGGGCGGCCTCATTAACACCTTTACGATAAATAATAAGACCACATTACCCAAGGGACAGACTGTATGCTTGATGCCTCAGTTGCCCGAAGGTGAGGAGGACAGCGGTCAATGGCATTGGAACACGGGCGAGACTACGCGCAACATCACCGTAACCACCGACCGTAGCTACATGTACCGTGTCACCTATACCAATACTCATGGTGTAGAGAGCCATCTCTGCTTTTCGCTTGCTGTAGCAGGTGATTGCGAGACTACAACACTCGTACCTTCGGTTAAGGTCGATGATGTTACCTATGATGGCTCTACAGAGATTACTGTATTCTACGGGGGCAGCGTTACGCTCTCGGTGAGCGATGCGGGTGGATGGGGTACCTATACGTGGAGCAATGGTAGAAGTGGCTCTGCGGTCACTCTCACTAACATCAAGGAAGATACGGCTGTCACCGTCACCTTCACTAATCAGGGAGGAAGCAAGAGCACAAAGACTTTCAACATCAAGGTGCGCCGCACGAGTCCCGAGGTCACCATCAACGGAGAGGTCTTCAGAGATAGGACAACCCTTGTAGTGAACTCAGGAGACGATGTGGTACTGGGGCTATTTGTCCCCGATGCCTTGAGCCGTGGCACCTGGGAATGGAGCGATGGTAGTACTGCCTCATTGCTACAACTCGATTCTGTGACCACCTCAGGAGAATATACCGTGAATTACAAGTATTCCCAAGAGGTCACAACATGCACATTCCATATATATGTCAGCGAGGGGAAATCAGTGTACCGTACTATTGAAGATGGTAACTACCTTATCCGCCATCGCTATACCGACACCTACCTCACCTCACCCAATGAGAAGGAGGCCTCGGCAACGCTTGCTTCACTTATGGTAGGGAGCAGTGTCAAGGAGGTTGACCTTTCCCAAGTATGGTACTTAGAGCAACAAAACGGGCGATATAGCTTCATCAACTTGAAGGATAGCTTGCACCTTAACAAAGAGGGAGTGATGAAGTCGAGGACAACCCGTTCATTCCGCTTCAAGGGAGCAGTAGAGACGAACTATCTCTCTATTCAGAATACATCAACCTCGGGCAACGTTTGCTGGACGGTAACGGAGGATGGAACCGTTAATTATGCTGGTGCGGAAACCCCGATAGACTATCCGTTCGAACTGATACCCTATCATAGTGGAGTACAAGGTGTAGATGCTCTTAATGCAACACGTGTGGCAACAGTACAATATTATACCCTTGAGGGAAAACAACTCTCCGAACCTCGTAAAGGTATACTAATCTGCCGCACCATTCATATGAATGGTACGGCAGAGGTCAAGAAAGTGTTCTACAAGTAGGGTCTCTCTATAATTCCCTCTTCCCTTAAAGGTACATCGCAGAGTGTTCATTACCCCACATCTGCTTGTAGTCCTGTGCGAGGCCACCTTCGGAGGTCTCCTTGTAGAGTGAGGGCAGGTCGTGACCGGTTTTCTTCATCACTTCTACTACCTTGTCGAACGATACGCGGTGTACACCATCGGTGAACATGGCGTAAGAGTTGGCATCCATGGCACGGGCTGCAGCATAGGCATTTCGTTCGATGCAGGGAATCTGTACAAGTCCGCACACAGGGTCGCAGGTGAGGCCAAGGTGGTGCTCGAGACCCATCTCGGCAGCATACTCAATCTGTGAGGGCATACCGCCGAAGAGCTGTGCAGCGGCAGCAGCGGCCATGGCGCAGGCTACGCCCACTTCACCTTGACAGCCCACCTCGGCACCTGAGATGGAGGCGTTGGTCTTGACGATGTTGCCGAAGAGCCCGGCCGTGGCCAAGGCACGCAGGATGCGTTGCTCGGAGAAGCCACGCGACTTGTACAGGTGATAGAGTACGGCGGGGAGTACACCACACGAACCGCAAGTGGGGGCGGTGACAATCTTGCCACCTGCAGCATTCTCCTCACTCACGGACAAAGCGTAGGCAAAGAGGAGTCCGCGGGTACGCATCGACTGCTGGTAGCCCTCGGCACGCACATAGTAGTTGGCCGCCTTGCGGCGCAGGGCGAGCGGACCGGGGAGTACGCCCTCCTGTTCGAGTCCACGCTCCACGGCACTTTTCATCGTGTGCCACACTTCGCGGAGGTAGTCCCATATTTCGTGACCTTCACACTCCTCCACATATTCCCAATAGCTCTTGCCGGTGCTGATACACCAGGAGAGTATATCGGTGGCGGTGTTCATGTCGTATACCTGCTTGTGCTCGATGGGGGCTTGTCCCTCTTCGGCCAGTGCACCGCCTCCTACGCTGAAGACGGTCCATTCGGCTGTGCGCTCGCCCGTAGCATCCAGCGCGCGGAACTTCATGCCGTTGGGGTGGAAGGGGAGGAACTGCTTGGGTTCCCATACGATGTTGGTACGCTCCTTACCCAATACCTCGAGGATGGCGGCATCGGTCATGTGCCCCTTGCCGGTGGCGGCGAGACTGCCATAGAGTGTTACTTCGAAGCGTACGGCTTCGGGGTTGCGTGCCAGAAATTGGGTAGCTGCATTGCGCGGACCCATCGTGTGACTGCTCGAGGGGCCGTGGCCTATGCGGTAGAGTTCTTTGAGTGAATACATGATATGGAATTATGAATTTTGAATTATGAATTATAGGCTTGCGCGATGCGCATGACGCGGAGGAAGTTGGCTCCCCAGAGCTTTTCGATATCTTGTTCGGTGAATCCTTCGGCGCGCAGGTGGCGGGTGAGGTTGATGACCTCAGAGGCGTCGGAACAGCCGATGATGCCTCCGTCGCCGTCAAAGTCGGTACCGATGCCTACATGGTCGATACCGGCCACCTGAACCATATGCTTGATGTGGCGCACGGCATCGTCTATGGTAGCACCGCCCTCCTTGCGTAGGAAACCGTCGTAGAGGCAGGTCTGCACCACACCGCCCGAGGCGGCAAGTGCGCGTAGCTGGTCATCCGTGAGGTTGCGCGGATGGTCACACAGGGCGCGTGCCGAAGAGTGACTACATACGATGGGTGTACGGCTTGCTTCGATAGCCTGATAGAAACTGCTCTCGGCTGCATGCGAGAGGTCCACCATCATCCCCACACGGTTCATCTCACTGATGACAGCGCGGCCTAAGGCGCTGAGCCCACCATGCTCGGCGTTGCCCCGCGCTGAGTCGCACAGGTCGTTGTCGCCGTTGTGGCAGAGCGTCATGTATACCACACCCCGTTGGCGGAAGTACTCCACGCGGCTGATGTCGTCGCCTATGGCGTATCCGTTCTCTATGCCCAGCATCAGGGCGCGTCGTCCCTCGCGCTTCAGTCGGTAGAGGTCGTCGGGTGTGTAGGCAATGCTTACGCTCTCGGCGCTCCGTGCCACCATGGCCTCTATCTCGGTGAGCAGGCGTTCGGCCTTGGTGAAGGCGGCATCGAGCGATGCTTTGTCGCGTTCCTGTTGGCGCAGGTAGGCCACCATGATGGTGGCATCGAGCCGGCCTTCGGTCATTTTGTGCAGGTCAACGAGGATGCGTGGGTCACGCTGGTCGAAGCGTATCTGCTGGTCAAACTTCATCGGGGTGTCGCAGTGCGTGTCGAGGGTGAGTATACGGCTGTGCAGTTCGCGTGCCTCGGCGAAGGAGCGTGCCTCGCCCACCACCCACTCGAAGAGCGGCATCATGGATCGGTCACCACCGAGTATCATGCACTCGGGGTGCCACTGCACGCCAAGCATCGACTTGTGCCCGGTGCTCTCGACGGCTTCGATGAGTCCGTCGGGCGACAGGGCCGACACGGCAAAGCCCGGTGCGACCTCCCTCACCGCCTGATGATGGAAGGAGTTGACGGGCAGCACTTCTGGGCCGAACAGCTTGTGTAGGAGGCTTTCTCTTGTAATGCGCACCGTATGTGTCGCCACGTGGCGCTCGGTCTCCTGACTGTGCTTGAGCGTAGCCGCAGACTCCTTGTAGATGTCTTGATAGAGCTTACCTCCGAGGGCGGCCATCATCACCTGTATGCCACGGCAGATGCCGAGGACAGGCAGCTGCCGGTTGGCTGCGAGGCGCACGAGCATCAGTTCGTGCCAGTCGCGTGCGGGGTTCACAGAGGAGAGTTCGCGCAAGGGCTCCTCGCCCAAGTAGAGCGGGTTGATGTCGCCACCGCCCGATAGGATGAGTGCGTCCACACGGTCGAGCAGGCTCACCATGGCATCGGTATCGTCGGTAGGGGGTATGATGAGTGGCATGCCTCCTGCCTCGAGTACCGAGCGGTAGTACCCCTCGAGCAGCGTGCACTTGCCAGCATCGTAGTTGCCCGTGATGCCGATGATGGGGCGACGCTTATATATGGGAAAAGAGGAATGTAGCGCTGCATATCCCTCTTCCATGTTGAATCGTGGCATAGGCCTTTACTTTTGTATGGTAATGGGTATCTCTTTCTTGATGCTCTGGTCAAGCGATATCATCGTCTCGGTGTTCATCACACCAGGTATCTCCTGTATGCATTCGTTGAGCAGGTTCATCAGGTGCTCGTTGTCGCGGGCATAGAGCTTCACGATGACGCTGTAGGGACCTGTGGTGAAGTGGGCTTCTACGATTTCGGGTATCTTTTTCAGCTCCTCTATGGCTTCCTTGTACATCGAGCCTTTGGCAAGGTTCAGCCCTACGTAGGTGCAGGTGTGGAATCCTAATTTCTTGGGGTTGATGTAGTAGCCTGAACCGTTGATGACCCCGAGGTCTATCATGCGCTGCACTCTCTGGTGTATAGCAGCACGCGACACTCCGCACTCATCGGCCACATCCTTGAAGGGTATGCGGGCATTGCGGGAGATGATGTCCAATATGCGCTTGTCTAATTCGTCAATCTTTTCCATCGTATCAGATATTCTTTGTTGACTAAGTAAAAGTGGTAGCAAATATAAGCCATTTTTTTGAATTGGCATATATTGCTACCGCATTTTATGTGGTTAGGACGGGATATATTGTGCTATATCCCTTATATTGGACAACTTAGCCTTTTATAAAGTTATTTTAGTAATCAGAATATATGCTCCTAATATTTGGTAATCTCATGTTATCACAGCAAGGGTGAAAGCAACCTTACCAGTGACTCCCAGAAACGGTTCCATAGCGGACGCTGTTTCCATTCGGCAGGGACGATGCGCGTTGATTGCTGTTGGTCGGTCATGAAGATGCGCTTCATCGTTTTCACCACCTCGGGGTCATAGATGAAGGCATTGATCTCAAAGTTCTGTTCGAAGCTGCGGAAGTCCATGTTGGTAGAGCCTACCGTGACAAAGTTGTCATCAGCGAGCAGCATCTTGGCATGCAGGTAGCCCGGCTCGTACTGGTATATCTTCACACCTGCCATCATCACCTCTTTATAATAGGAGTGAGAGGCGAGGTCGGTCACTAAGCTGTCGCCGCGGTGTGGCACCATGAGGCGTACGTCCACACCCGCCAATGCGGCATTACGTAGTGCCATGAGGATAGGTTCGGTGGGCAGGAAGTAAGGAGTCTGTATGTAGAGGTATCTCTGGCTCTGGCTGATGACCTGTAGCAGTCCCTGCATGATGCTCTTCCATTCGCCCATAGGGTAGGAGGTGACAATCTGCATCGCTGTATCACCGCATCGCTTCACCTTGGGAAAATAGGAAGGCTCGCTCACAAGAATGCGGGACGCATAGTACCAGTCTACAAAGAAGGAGGTCTGCAAGGCATTCACAGCCATGCCTTCTATACGGACATGCGTGTCGCGCCAACCTCCCCATGAGATTCCCTTGTAGTAGCGGTCGGCAATATTCACTCCGCCAATGTAGCCCACCTTACCGTCTATCACTACCACCTTGCGGTGGTTGCGGTAGTTGACACGTTTGGTGAGTGCGGCAAACTTCACCTCACCGAAGGGGTAGACCTCAATACCCTCTTGCTGCATGGCTCGGAAGAAGCTGTTCTTGGCTTTCCACGAACCTACATCGTCGTAGAGCAGGCGCACTTTCACTCCTTGGCGTGCCTTGTCAATGAGGGCATCGCGTAGCAGACGGCCCACGGCGTCATCCATGAAGATGTAGAACTGCACGTGCACATGGTGCTGCGCCGAGGCTATGGCGCGTAGCATGTCGTGAAGAAGTATGGCGTAGTCGGTGAAGGGGATTACCTTGTTCCCTCTCAAGAGATACGACTGTCCGGCTTGCCGCATCATGCGGGTCAGCTTTTCGTAGGGTGCCGGAGCTTCGGGAGCCACATAGTCTTGATAGTTGAGCAACGGCTCTTTCATCAGACGCGACAAACTGCGCCGCCCGATAATCTTCTCCTTGCGCATGTCCATGCCGAAGAGAAGGTAGAGTACAAAGCCTATGATGGGCAGGAATACCAGTACCATGACCCATGCCAGAGTCTTCACTGGATTGCGGTTCTCTGTGATAACCACAATGATGGTACTCACCCATACGAGGATGAATAGTGCCTCCAGAATATGGAGAATGGAACTTGAGGTGGCTATCAGTGGGAGCATAGGGATGTTATGGTTTAGGTAGGTACAATATAGGCCACCATACTATACGTATTGGCGGCCTATTTGTTCTTCAAGCAGGACAATATTACTTTGCTGCCTCAAGAGAAGCCTTGCGGAACTCCTTCATCATCTTCTCGATTGCGAGAGAAGCCTTACGAGCGCGAGTACCGGCTGCCTTGTTACCTTTTTCTACTTGGAGAGCTGCATCAGTAGCGAAAGCTGCATACTGTTCCTGAATTTTTTCAACGAGTTCTTTCATATTCTCTTAGATTTTAAATTATATTACGGATGCAAATATAATAAAAATCAAAACATTGCAAGCATTTTTGGCAAAGAAATCGAAGAAAGTGGCATTTTTTTCTTTACATAGGGCCAAAACCACCGCTAAAACCACCTCCAAAGCCCATTCCAGGCCCTCCCATAGGCATACCTCCACCTCTTGTCGGGAACATGGGAGGACGCTCACCGTTAGGCATCGGGGGCATGGCTCTTTCGGTCTTGTTGGTGCGTGCTTCCTTGCGCGACTGCTTGTCGCCAAAGAGGTTGAGCTTGTAGATGAAGTGTACCATGAAGTAGCTGTTTACCGTGTTGTACCACGTATCGCTGCGCATGGTGGCGTTCACTATGCGACTCACGTTGCTCTGCTGACCGAGGATGTCGTAGAATTGTACGCTCACGGTGGCTGCTTTCTGTGCGAGGAAACTCTTCGACAATTGTGCGTTCCAGATGAGTTCGTTAGTATTGAACTCGGGGTCGCTGAATCCGCGGCGGCTGTTCATGCCGATGTCCGATGATATTTTGATGTTCCACCAGGGCAATTGGATATTGGTCGACGGGCCATACGAGAAGATATAGGTGTCGCGATTGGCTGTGGGCTGCAAGTTATTGCGGGCACGATTGTAGTTGAGCGAGCCCTGCAGTGTGATCTCCAGCCAGTCATTCTGATAGGTTCCCGACAGGTGCTCCGAGAGCGTCACAGAACGTGTCGCAGCAAGAGGAAAGCTATTGTCATCACTCTTGGTACGCACGTAGCCCTCCTGATAGTTGTAGTTGGCATTGGTCGACGAGCTTACTTTGTAGCGTTGATTGGGAAGTGCTGTGTTATAGGCGATACCCGCAGCGGCACTCCAGTTGCTCCACCAACCATCTAAGTTGGTAGGTTGCGACTCTCGACCACCAGTCTCCTCATTATAGGTAATCTTGTTTACGATGCTGTTGAGCGTGCTGTTGAAGCGCAGGTTGGCAGAGATATTCTGCAGACGGTCTACATTGAAATCCTGGAACTGTAGGTTGAGGCTGTTGGTAAACGTGGGTTTCAGTCCAGGATTACCCTTTGTAATATTCAGTGGGTCGCTGTCGTCGGTGATGTCCAGTAGGTCGGTCATCGAGGGCTGACTGCTACGTCCGCGGTAGTTGATGCGTAGACTGCGTTGCTTGGTCCAACGGTAACGGAAGTTCATCGTAGGGGTAAAGTTAAACACGGTACGCACGGTGTCGATATCCACTCCCATATACTGGTAGCTCATCTTGCTGCGTTGGGGGAGCAGAGTGAAGCCGACATTCATGTTATACTTTTCGCGGATGAAGCGCAATTGTGCCGTGATGTCGTGGTCAAAGTTCTCGTATGTGGCAAATTGGCTCAATGCCTCGCTACGATAGCGTTCATAGTCGTCGGGGAGTATCCAGTCGGGCAGTTGCCAATTGTCCAACTTGTCAGGTAGTTCGTAGGTAGAGCGCTGGCTGTCGTTGTAGCGGTAGCTGAACTGATAGCTGAGTTGCAGGAAAGTGGCTTTCCACAAAGGTTCGCTCCACATGGCGCGTGTGCTATAATTATAGTTCTTCGAGGGTGTAGTATTATAGCGGTTGATAGTGGAAATACTGTCGTTACGCTGATAGAAGCGTGTAAACGATGTGGAGTTAGAGAAACTCTTGCTTACGCTATATCCTCCGTTGAGGCTGAGGGTGAGATTACGTCCCTCGGAGTTGAACTTGCGGTTTATCTCCAAACGGCCGTTTACCGAGGTGTTCTCGCTGCCTCCGCCCGACTGGCGGCTGTTATAGTTGATGCGGCTGTCGTCAATCCATGCCGAGTCCAAGGGATCGTAGCCTTCATCGGCATATTTCTCATCAAGCACCTCATAGGGGTCCTTATTGAATGTTGCCGAAAGATTTTCCGATGCATTGTTCGACTTCGAATATCCTACGCTGGGGCGGAAAATGATATTGGTCATCGTGTCGGGGCGCCATTGCAGACGGAGGTCGGCATTTACACGTAGGCTCTCGTTGTTCGACCGGCTGGCACTGTTCGAGAACGAGTTGTCGCTGCCCTCTTCGAGGAAGGTCTCCGATGCTGTCATGCTCTGCACGTCGGAGTCATTGTGGAAGAAGCGCAGACCACCACCAATCTGGAACTGGTACTTGTTCTTCTCCACCTCTTCACCCAAGTTCTTGGCTAAGGAGAAACCGCCCATTGAACTCTGGTTCATGCCGTTGCCACCGCCACGGCCTCCACGACCGCCTCCTCCACCAGGGAAGCCTCTGTCGTTGATGTTATTCGTAGAGAGTATCACCGAGTAATGCTCGTTGTCCTTGAAGCGGTTTACCATACCCTTCACGGTGTACAGGTTGTTTATATTGTACTCGTTGCTTTGCATGGGACGTCCATAGCCCATGTCGATGTTCGAGAACCATCCCTTCTTGGCATCCTCCTTCACGGTGAGGTCGAGTACCAGTTCCTCTTCGCCGTCATCGATGCCGGTCATCTCAGCTAGGTCGCTCTTCTTTTCATAACTCTTCACCTTCTTCACCATGCTGGCAGGCAGGTTCTTCATGGCGATGCTCTTGTCTTCAGAGAAGAATTCCTTACCGTCGACGAGAATCTTCGATACGGTCTTGCCGTTGTAGGTCACCGTTCCGTCATCTCCAACCTCGTAGCCGGGCAGTTTACGGATAAGTTCCTCAAGCATTGAACCCTCTGGCACACGGAATGTCTCGGCATTGAATATTACCGTATCCTCTGATATTTGTACCTGTGCCATCTGTGCCTCTACTATCGCTTCTTTCAAGAGTAGTGCGTCGGTTTTTAGACGGATAGAGTCGAGTTGTACGCGGTGGGTACTTTCTGTTACAGAAAAGTTTCGGTAGGCATCACCATAACCTACGAACGATACTTTCACGGCATAATTGCCGAGGGGGAGGCGTCCTTCGAGTTCAAAACGTCCTTTCATGTCGGTCGTTGCACCGGATTGGAAACTGCTGTCGGGCAAGATCAACAATTGTACTGTAGCTGCAATCACCGCCTCTGTGGTCTCATAGTCGGTGACATCGCCCGTCACCTTTACCTTCTTGTCCTGTGCAAAGGCCAAACCGATGTGCCATACGGCTAATGTCATTAGGAGTAACTTTCTCTTCATGCCTTCTTCTTATCTGTTTATATTGTTTGTCCGAAACGGGTATACAATACCTAAGACTTTGCTTTGTATAAAAGGTTTAATATATATGTAAAAAAAGCATGCACTCAAGGTACATGCTTTTCTTTATATAGATATGGGGGTTATTCCCAAGCTAAGGCACTGGCTCCGAGCACTGCGGCATCCGAGTCTTTGAGTTCTGAGATGAGAAGCTTGGTTTTTCCCTTCCAGATGCTGAGTACATTGGCTTCCATGGCCTCGTAGGTAGGCTTCATTATGTAATCGCCAGCTTTGGTGAGTCCGCCGAAGAGCACGATAGCCTCGGGTGCGCTGAATGCGATGAAGTCTGCCAATGCCTCGCCGAGTACGGTGCCGGTGAAGTTGAAAACCTCCTGTGCTACCTTGTCACCGCGAACGGCTGCATCATACACGTCTTTTGAAGTGATGGGACCTTCCAATTCGCGCAGCAAGCTGGGCTCATCGGTGCAGTCGATAATTTCCTTCACTGTGCGTGCCACACCAGTAGCCGAGCAGTAGGTCTCCAAGCATCCGCAACGTCCGCAACCGCATTGGCGGCCATTGTGACGGCGTACGATGACGTGACCCAGCTCGCCGGCAAAGCCATCGTTGCCGTATACGAGTTGTCCGTTCACTACGATACCGCTGCCTACACCTGTACCGAGGGTTATCTCGATAAAGTTCTTCATACCGCGTGCCGCACCATAGGTCATTTCGCCGATGGCGGCAGCATTGGCATCATTGGTCACGGTGATGGGTACGCCGATGGCCTTGTTAAATTCCTCAGCAAGGGGTACGATACCCTTCCAGGGTAGGTTGGCCGAGTGCTCGATGTTGCCGGTATAGTAGTTGCCGTTGGGAGCACCTATACCCATGCCTTTAATCTTTTCCACTCCTCCCACAGCGTCAATCATGGGGAGTAACTTTTCGGCTACGGCAGCCACATAATCACTGAATTCCTTGTAAGCCTGAGTCTTGATTGAGTCAACGCTAAGGATGTTTCCACGTGCATCTACGATACCGAATACGGAGTTGGTTCCGCCGATATCCATGCCCACTACATAAGGTTTGTCCATAATGGTACGTTTAAAAGTTATTATTATTGGTGGTTATCAGAATAAGTAGGCGGCAGATATTTGTATCGTGCCAGATTTGATGTTCTGCAAGGCATTGTTGAATTTATCTTTGGTTCCCAGCAGTGTCTTTACAGCGTCGTATGTGATTTTCTCGCCATTCCCAATATTTTCAGCATTCTCAATCTCTTCGGCGCTGATGTATATGTAATCACCACTCTTTCCCCAAGGCATATTATAGTTAAGGCTTACTTGGAGATGATTGAATAGGGTAAATCCTAAGCCGGCATTGAGACTGAGGATATACTCGTCTATTACATATGCTTTTATAGCACCGCTTTGAGGTTTCCCCTCTTTAGTATAAGTCAATGTACTGATTACTGTTTCTGTTTGTCCTACGTTGAAATCGAATTCGGGACCTGCGGCTATAAAAATATTGGCACTGTTTCCTAATCCAAAACTATACTTGATATTCAGTGGTATCTGTATGCTGTTTTGCCTAAACATATCGCTTTCACTTAATTTCATGCCTTGCTGTGCATACAGCGTTGCTGCCTCAATGCCGAATCCAAGGACAGGAATGCGTACTTCAATCTTGGGACCGATGAAAAAACCCGTATAATTGGTCAGGTCAAATGCTGCCTCCTTGTTTGCCAATACAGTTAGATCCTTGTTCCCTAAGTTAACTCCTCCCTTGATGCCCCAACTGAACTGGGCTTTTGCTGGGGTTCCAACCAACAGACCTATAAGTATTACCGTAATATATGTGAATCTTTTCATAAAATGGGATTATCGTAAAATACTCAATTCTAAATTCTTCTGAGGGTGCAATCTCCTCTGCTATATTCTTGCGTTTACTGAGGTAACGTCACACGGAACATGTCGCTGTGAGTATGCTCACGCAGCAGGATGGCCTTCATCTCCTCCACAACCTCGGGGTACTGTGCTGCAAGGTCGTTGTCCTCGTGCAGGTCGGTAGCGAGGTCGTAGAGCTGACAGTTGCCGCTCTGTACTACTAACTTCCAATCCCCCATGCGAAGGGCCATCATATTGGTTTCGTGGAACTCCCAATAGAGAAACTCGTGCTTCTCCTGTTCACCATCACCAAGCAATGTCGGAGCAAAGGAGATACCGTCGAAGAATTCTTTACCTTCTTTCACTAATTGGGGGTTGGCATATCTCTCAGCATAGTTGTCGATGCCGGCCACCTCGCAGAAGGTAGGCATGAGGTCGTAGAAGGCCAATTGGTGGTCGTTGACTGTACCAGCCTCTATCTGTCCTGGCCACCAGGCGATGAAGGGTACACGGATACCGCCCTCTGTGGTCGAGCGCTTGGTGCCGCGCAGCAGTTTCTCGGTGTTGAAGTAGTCGGGGTCGGCACCGCCTTCGGTGTGGGGACCGTTGTCGCTGGTGAAGATGACGAGCGTGTTCTTGTCCAATCCCTTGCGGCGCAAGAGGTCGAGCACCTCTCCCACATGCTTGTCGAGGCGGGTCACCATGGCGGCAAACTGCTGATGGCCCACATCAGTGGGGTTATAGCGCGAACCGGCATCACCACCGTAGGTCTTCTCCACGCAGAAGGCTCCCTGGTATGCCTTGAAGATGGAGTCTTCGGGCTGTGCCAGCTCGGCATGGGGCAGGGTATAGGTGAGTACACCGAAGAAGGGCTTGTCGGCTGTCTGCTTGTCAATCCACGCCATGGCACGCTGGTGTATGAGGTCGGCCGAGTAGTCGCGGCGGTTCTTGTATTCTGTGCCGTGCATGGGATGGTCGATGTTGTTCTCCAGTATCTCACGGCGTACCTCCTCGTCAATGCCACGGGTGTAGGCATTGAGGAAGTTGGGGTAGTAGAGGTGTGCCTGGAACTGGCACATGAAGCCGTAGTACTCGTCGATACCTCGCGTTGCAGGTGTCGAGATGGAGCCCTCGTAGCCACCGGCCCACTTGCCGAACATGCCGGTAGTGTAGCCGTTGTCCTTCATGATTTCGGGCAGGATGACGTGTGCCGTGTCGTACGGCTCCTGGCCTGTCTGCACAGGGTCTTGGTTGTTACCATACATTATGCTGCCTATGCGATATTCCTTGTTGCCACGAACCTTGGTGTGTCCCGTGTGTTGTCCAGTCATGAACGATGCACGCGAAGGCGCACTTACGGGGCTTCCCGCGTATGCTTGGGTGAAGCGCATGCCTTCCCGTGCCATGCGGTCGAGGTTGGGGGTGCTGATGTACTCCTGTCCGTAGCAACCCACATCGGCGTAACCGAGGTCGTCGCACATGATATAGATGATGTTGGGCCGTTGTGTTTGCTGTGCTTGTGCCTGTATTCCTGGAACTGCCATCAGTCCGCAGCCGAGGAGGAACCATTGCTTGTTTTCCATAATATATTTAAGGATGTGTTGATGGTTACTTGTTCAGATAGAGTTTCACGTTCTTGTAGCCGTTGGCTGTGGTGGCACGGGCGATGTAGGTACCTTGGGTGATGGGGGCTATCGGCAATGTGTTGCCGTTGCACTGTGCCACTAAGGCAGCCTCTATGGTATAGAGGCTAAGCGAGCATATTTCGGTGTTGCTTGTAGCTACGATATTGTCTCCTTGCACGCTGATTGTCACTTCATCAGCATTGTCAATGGTGAGCGAGGGTACATCCGTATCCACTTGGGTGTTAGCCGTGAAGTAGGCTTTGAGTTTTACGTTATGGTCTACGGTAAAGGTGTATTCCGCATCGGTCGATACCACTACGCCCTCTTCGCGCCAGCATACGAAAGTGGCATCGCCCTTCGGTGTAGCCCTGGCGGTGAGTGTAGTGCCGTAGGTGTAGTTGTCGGCTGTGCTTGACAGGGTCGCTGTACCACGGTTGGCGGCATTGACAGCCACGGTGGCGGTGCGTTCCTCTTGTGGATCCACTACGGTGAGGTGGAAGTCGTATACAAATCCCTCCACATCATCATCGGCAAGTTCGAGTCCGTTGCTATTGATGCGTAGGCGCATGCGTACCGAACCTGCAGCTGCCGTGTCGGGAACGGTTACGCCGGCCGTTCCTGTTGTACCGTTGAGGGCGATGGGTGTTATTGCTTCAAATTCTCCGTCGGCATTCCAGTCAAAGTAGGCATTGGCGGTGAGGTCGGCTGTAGGAGTGCTTGCTATGGTGATGTCGATGTCGAATACGGCTCCACGTGCTACCTCCCCACGGTCGTGTGGATAGGTAACGTGCCATTTTGAGGGCTTGTTTGAAGCTTCATAGATGATGTTGCCCGGGGCACCTTCGCCATGTACCTTGGCCGAGGTGAGGTAGTTGCTGCCGGCTGTCCCGCAGGGATTGAAGTAGATGTTCAGATTCTGTGCCAACGGGGTGTGCTGGGGAGCCTCATATACGTCGGTGGTCTCTACTAACTTCCAATACGAACCTACGCGGCTGGTACCTGCCTGCCAAGTGATGACGTAGCTCGATGCACCATCCTTGTTCAGTGCGCGTGGACCCTTGCTCTCGTCGCTGTAGTCGGCACAGTCGGTAGAGCTGAAGTAGTGGCATCCCACAATCTCACCGCTTGTGGCCGAGGTGGCCTTTACATAATATTCCACCGGTGTTTCCGAGGTGGTTATGCGCGATGCCGATGAGGGGTTGAGGTTACAGCTGCCCATATAGCGGCCGGTCACCACGTTCTTGATATAGTAGCAATTAACGTTTGCTGTGGGGATGAGTGTCCAGAACTGTGCCTTGCTCACGTTCTTGCCAGCTACGGTGAGGTAGTGGTCGCTGCCTTCGGTGATTTGGTTCCCACCCGTGTTTTTCCATTGTATGTAATACACTTTGGCTTCGGTGTCGTCGGGCTCGGGCTCAGGTTTGGGAGTTGGCTCTGTGCTTGCTGTGTTCAACCTTACCTCGGAGAGTCCGAAGAAGCAACCTCCGTTAGTCACGCCCTTGGTGACGGTGAGTTTTATGATGGTTGCGCCCTCGCTCTTGACGGTTTCCGAAGAGGCGATTTCCCACATCTTATGTACACTTACCTGAGAGATACCTACACCGGCAGCGATATCGGTGTCGGTAAGTGTGCCGAAATCGGCAAGTGATTCTTCGCTGCTGCCTGTAGCTGCAGCGATGTTCCACTGGCGTGCCACCCCATCGTTGTTCTGCTGGTAATTGCTTCCTCCGTTGAGGGCATGGATGTCGAGTCCGATGTTGTTGAACGTGAAGCCGGCGGGGAGCCCGTTCACTTGCAGTGTCAGTTCGATGGTGGGGTTAGTGTTGGCGTTCACATTGGGGCATACGATGGATTCCGTTACGGCATTGCCTGTGGCTTTCAGCGTATGTGACGAGGTGAGTGTGGCTGTTGCACCGTCGATAGCTGTGCCCTCGGCATCGGTCACGCTCACTGCGACGCTGGCGGCATCAGTGCCTGTGCGATTGAATTTCAGGCTTACGACATTTTCTGAAGCCTGTATTCCTGTAAACGCGAAGAATAGGGCTGCAATAGTCAGGACTCTTTTCATGTTCTTTTTATGGTATTTCAAAGTTTCAGCGACAAAGATAATAATAAGCGGGCGAGAAACACGAAGTTTACTTCAGTATTTTTCAAAGCGAGCGAAAAATATCTTCGCGGTTAATCGCAAAGGTAGGAATAAACGAGCGAAATAATATCAAGATTGCTTGAATATTTTTCACAGCGAGTGCCATTTTATCTTCGCTGCTTTCGGAAATAAACAGCGGGGACGTGCCATGTGGCATGCCCCCGGATGTTCGATATGTGCATAGTGCTACTCCTCAGCCCACAGGTTGCCCCATGTACCGCGACGACCGGTGGCACCGGCATCGCTTCCATCATAGTCGTTTCCGCTTGCGGGATTGAAGTTGCTTGCGCTCATTATCTGTTCGCTTTCGAGTTGTATCTCTACAGCCTCGGGTTTGATATAGGTTCTCTTATCCATATTCTAAATCCTTCTTATCTGATAACCTTTTTACCATTTACAATATACATCTTTCCTTTTTCCATGGTGGTCACCTTGCGTCCCATGAGGTCGTAGATGATTTCTGATTCCAAGAATGTGGATTCAGTGTCCTCGATATCTGTCTCCTCACCGAAAGCACGGTGGCGTACACGGGCCTGTTGGCCGTCGCTCCAGTTGATAGCACCTTTGGGCAGGCGGATGTAGGCACGGAAAGGCTTGAAGGTTATTACTTTCGTGGTCACGCCTTGCGATAGGTAGTAGAGCTGGCCATCGGTACCAAAGAAGAGGATGTCGTATGTGCCGTCCTCCATCAGAACCGTAGAGCTCATGGTGGTGTAAGTACCGATGAACTCACCTTCAGAACCGTTGACGGTTACGTTCATCGTTTCGGGTGTGGCCGCTACGGCTGTGTTGCTCAACGAAGCAAATAGGGCAGCAGTCTCTGTACTGTTTTTAATGATGTAGGGCTTGTTGGCCTCCATCGTACCCTTAACCTCATCGAAGGTGAAGGTCTTGGTGTCAAGATTTATAGCTCCTAATGTCTCCACCTTTACGTTTTCGGGGATTGGGTAAGCGAAAGGCAGGCATACGGTGAGCCAAGTATCCTTGGTGAACTCACGCTCATAACTCACTCCGTTAGCAGTGAAGTTTGTTGTGGCATTGAAGGCATAGCCATCGGTGAGTGACAATTGTTTTGCAGTGCCGTTAACGATGACATTGCTTTCATTGCTTACCTGACCCTCATTGGCAATGATGAGAGCATTGGGAGTATCTGTGACGTTTACAGCGAGGCTACTCATTGCAGCGTTTGTAACGTCGTGAGTAGTATGGACAGCTGTAATGTCTTCAGTATATTCACCATAGTGTTTCACAATGTTGTCTTCTTTTATAGTGTAGTTGGGTCTCAGATAGTAGAGCATCATACCGCCGACATTGGCTTCACGATTATTGTTAGTATTTGACAGACTAATGGCTATCGTATTCTCTCCAGCCTTAGCATCAAAGTAGATATATTGGTATACCCATCCGAAGCCCTTGTTGTCATTAGCAAACGTTTTTCCTGCTTCAATACCAGCAGCGACACTTACCCATTCCGTGCCATCCGTTGCGATGGTACCTCCTGTGCGCCCGTGTGCTCCCATTGTTTTATGGCTCTTGCCATTGATGATGATGTCAACATACGATGCTGACTCTACAGCTCTGGCTGCTACTTTCAACAGGTAAGTGCCATCCTTCGGTAAGTTAACTATCTGTGTACGAGCCGCTCCATTCTCGTGGTTTTGTGCAAAGTATAGCTTTTCAGTTCCACTCCAATGTTCCGTAGTCCCAGTTGCACGTCCTGTACCATCCCATTTATCATTGCTTGCACAATCTGCATTGGTAATCTTACTCGTATAATCTTCCAGCATTTTATACTTTAGGTAATCCTCAAATACCGCATCCATTGCGGCATTGAGGGCTACGGCAGCATTGGAAAATCTATCATAGCTGTTAGTAATATCCTTGGCACACGCAGCTTCAGCAACGGCAGTAAGCAGCCCGTCCCATTCGACAATAAAGCGAAGAGCACCATTTGCTCCATCGTTAAATTCTGTTTCGAAACGTTCAAGAGCGGTTACAAGCTTGTCCTTCTCGGTGTTATAGGTGCTGCGCCATGCATTGGCATTGGCAACGGCTGTCTTCAGTCCATCTACAGCCGCGTTTAATTCTGTAGGGCTAGATAGTTCGCTTTCTCCAATTGTGATGGCTTCAGCTAAAGCAGTGTTTTCAGCATCGCCCATCGGGAGGGTATTGACAAGAGTTTTTGCCTCTGCTAAGGGAGCATCAAGTTCCTTGCCATATACGGAGACATAAGTAGCATCGTCCATCCAAAGAGTGATGTCAGAGAAGCTTGCCCAACCATATACGCCATTGTAGTCACATTCAACCGTCAGTGTTACGGTGGTCTCTTCTGTTAACTCAAACTTGACGAACTCCCATTCCCAACCGCGACCATTATTGTCGTTGGCATACGTGCTGTTGGGAGAGAAACTGGCCGCCCCGTTTATTGTAATACCATATCCCTGGTCTCCTTTTCCTTCTACATTTACAGTCTCGTCCAATACCGTGAGCTTGAGGGTGGTATTCTCATTTGAGCGAAGGGCGGCTTTTAGTACATAGTTTCCAGCGGGTAAAGTGATATTGGTTGTAGTGCTATGTGCGTTGCCATTCCATGAGTTATTATCATAGTACTTTGTAGCATTTTCGCCAGTAGTGCCATCCCAATGTTGTCCACCAGTGTTCTTGCCTCCCATGGTTCCTTCCCAACCTGTAACTTCAATGTTGTTGGGGAAAATGAGAGATGCAGCTTCAAATCTCAGCACATTCAATTCCTGACGTGTAGTCTCTACATCAGTAGAAGCATATTCGCCATTGTTGTATTTAGTTGTATAACTTGTGACATCGGTAAATTCAGCTGTCATATCGATGTACTTCTTCAACTTGGCATAATCGTTGATAGAGGACTCGGCAGAAGCCATAGCTTCGTTCAAAGCATTAATCATGTTATCCAGTGTGGCTGGGTCAGTAGCTGTAGCATCGGAAGTCTGAATTGTACTGTTCAGTGCTCCCTTTATGGTAGCATTCATCGGTTTGCTGGCCATAGTGTTTGCTCCTGTAAGTAAATCAGTGAGGACGCTCTGCATGGTTTTGGCATCGTATGATCGGTAGAGTTTGAAGTTGTCCACAGAGAACCATGTGTTATTATTTGTTCCCTTGAGGCCTAACTCCATAGAACCGCCATTGACAACAACAATATTTGGTACTGTTACCAATCCCCAAGGATTACCAGTGTCCTCACCACCGATAACGACTGTCTTATACTCTACACCATTGCTGGTGGCATATACATAATACATATTTGCTCCATTGCCACGGGCCATAGCTGTCAAAGTGTATACACCATTTGCCAGATTGTTGATGGTTTGCTTGGCATATACAGTCGTACCGTTGGTGGAACCAGCATCCCATCTGTCCAAAGCGTAAACATCAGGAGCATTGGTATAATCCACATTGCTCGCAAGATTGGCATTGGTCTCCCAATTGTCCTTAGATGTTACCTCTGCGTTTAGGATCTTGTATGTTACGTCAAAGCTATTCCCTGTTGTTGGATAGGCTACAGTGATGAATTCCTGGCGTGCAGCCTCCAAAGTGTTGTACACAGCATTCAAGGCTTCTAAGCTCTCAGCATCATTGGCATCATTCTTTGCCAAACTGATAGCTGATGTAAATGTAGTGCGAATATCTGTAGTTTCTACGTTAGAGTAACTCTCTGCTGCATAAGTCTCACAAAGAGAGATAAGTTCGTTTATCGACGAGTAAATAGGAATAACACCATTTGCCAAATTAATGGCAGCGTCCAATATGGCAACTTGATTTTCAAGACTCTCGACCGTTCTTGAAGCATCGCTCAATGCATTTTCGGCTGCTGTAATCTTGTTTGCAAGATAATCGCTTGTGTATGTATTCAACTTGGTCTTATCTATCGCTTTGGCAACTTCGATTTTGCTACTCAGTGCATTTTCATACGTGGTCAAATCCTTTCCACAATAGGTAATGGTGAAGTTATCGATGTTTGCCCATCTGTATTGAGCCGTTCCTGTAGAACTGGCAGTGATAGTCAGTTCTCCATTCGCAACAACACATTCCACAGTCATGTATTGCCATCCTGCAACGCCTGACCCAAGAGTGACCTCTGTGCCATCTGCGCTAATGGAACCTCCTTCAGCTCCAATACAATTAAGGTTGGTAGACACACCGTTTGCCGTAAGTGTCAGCACAACATCTGTTGGAGAGGCTTGCCCAGCTGCCTTGACAATATATTTACCATTAGGGAGGGATGTGATGGTTTGTGTCATTGAGCCTTCCCAAGAAGAGGCGTTCCAATTACAGAACTCAAAAAAGCCACCTTTGCCATCATAACCATTATTGGTGTTTCTTGTTATGGTATTAGCTGTAGTCCATCCCCCTAAACCGACAACGGGGAGTGCTGCGTCCCTGTTGGCCATCATCACTGTCATGTCCACGGTGTTTGCGTTTGTGGCATTAGGGGCGAGAACATCTACGCAATAGGTCTTGTGTATAGCGTAAATCTGAAATTTACCGATGGCATCACCTGTTTTGTTGCAAGCAACTTCTGCTCCGTCCTGTACAGTGTTGCTCCAAGGACCCAAATATCCACTATCAGGATATTTGCCGTTTTGAATTGTCCAGCAAGCCTCACTCAGTGAATATGTTGGAATAGTCGCAGTCCATTCGCATGCGTTGGCTTGGTCATGGGTGCGGTAATACCATGCAGCGCCCCACTCTGTTTGTAAAGCAAACTTTGTGTATTCAGTATTTCTAAAGGTATAGTTGGTTCCCTCTATCGTCCATAACGCCGCCTTGTTCTGCAATGGATTAACAGAACTCTTATAATACATGGTATAGTAAGAACTTCCTTGATTGGCTCCAACTGCCATCGTTAACATCAGATCATTGCTGTTGTCTACGAGCGCATAGTAATAGTCTGTTAAGTTTGTGGGGATTTCTGTAATCTTTTGCCATCCTTCACTCTCCTTAAGGATAGAAGTGTCTGCCTTTGCGCTTGTTGTTACTCCCAGCACTGCAATAAGCATTGCGAAAAGTTTATTTAGTTTTTTCATAATGGTGTCAGATTAAAAGGTTACAGTTTTAACTTCTACTACACCTACACCTTCTTTGCAGAGTACCACAAATGCTTCGTGGTTCACAAAGTCTTGGATGGTGTGATCTCTGAATACCTTGCCGTTGTTGGCTGTCACGTCTATACCATCGTTGCGGTGTGAGTGGCCAGAGAAGTGACGGGGATTCTTGGTCTTCACGATGATGTCGGCCAACGCCTTCTTCTTCTTCTCGGCAAGAGCCTTACCCTCTTCTGAGGTATAGGTTACGGGAGTTCCGCCATTGTAGAACTCTGAACTTGCAGCATCTACAGGCCATAGACATACGGGGTCGCGGTCTGCAGCGGCATTGTTCTGATCGAGCCACCAACGAGCAGCGGCATCATTGTAATCATTGGCTTGTGAGTAGAAGGGATAGTGTGAAACCCATACAGATGCTTCATCAGCGTGAGCCTCCACATAGCTGTTCAGAGCATTGATGGTACCGTCGGCAGCGTAGGTTGTAGTACTCTTAGTAAATAAGCCTCCCTCATCATATGGCTTTTGGAACCAATAGTTGTTTGCACAATAGAAGCGTACTCCCTTGTACTTGAAGGTAAAGTGACCAACCTGCACATCTGCATCACAATTAGGG
>JAFWXS010000052.1 GCA_017517925.1 Bacteroidaceae bacterium
ACCGGCTTGGAGTGAGCCGTGTACGGCACCTGCAGCACCACCTTCAGACTGCATTTCCTGTACGAGTACTGTTTCGCCGAAGATGTTCTTGCGGCCCTGAGCAGCCCACTCGTCGACATACTCAGCCATTGTTGATGACGGAGTGATAGGATAGATAGCTGCTACCTCACTGAACATATAGGAGATATGCGCAGCTGCCTGGTTACCGTCACATGTAATGAATTTCTTTTGTTTTACCATAATTATAACTTATTAAAAACAACGTTATGCTATTATCTTTATAGTAGAGTCATTCTTCACTTCGTTCAGCATCCCACACCATTCGTAAATTACCGTTTGCGAGATCCTTTCACGTTGCTCAAGACGACACCTGAGTTTCTATATATACCTATTTTAATATAAGAATCCAAACATCCAAAGTGGGATTTGGTTCTCGCGTCCCAGTTCGCGCCGATGCATGAGATAGTATACATTGGGATTATTCTTGATGCGGGTTCCATCAGTGCATACGCGAACCTGAATCTTATCGTCCACCAGGAACGACAGCCCCTTGCCACCCTTATTTACTTCGTGGTCTTTCCAGAGAGAGTTGGCAAGGAAAGTCTCCAGCACATCCTGGTCGCTTACCTTAACGGGATAGATGCTGTACACCAGATTCGTGTTGTGCAGCATAATCTTGGCCGGCTTCTTCGGGAAGGAGTCACCCGGGTTATAAATCATATTGATGAGTCTCGCATCGGCCAGATACTTGATGTAGTTCATCACTGTGGCGCGGGAGGTCTGTATGGCTGCAGCCAACTTGCTCACATTGGGTGCCTGCGGGCCATTCACTGCCAACAAGTAGAGCAGCTTCTTTATCTTGGCCAAGTATTTCAGCTCTATCTGCTGTACAATGAGGATATCCACCTCGATCGTAGCGTTCATCGTCTTCAGCAGGTTCTCGGCAAAGTTGCGTTTTTCGAGGAAGAAAGGGTAGAAACCGTGGTGGAGGTAGTTTTGAAAGAATGCATTCGGACTCACCTTAGGCAATATGGTACGGGCTATCTGTTCATGATTGGTCAGTATCTCCTCCAATGTATAGCAGCGGAAGTTATTCCCCGTCTTGAGATTCAGGTACTCACGGAACGAGAATCCACGCAAGTTATAGGGTTTGGCGATACCGTTGAGTTCGGGGTTCTCATCCTTAAGACGCATCACTGACGTTCCAGTAAACACAATCTTCAGCGAGGGGAAGCGATCGTAGCACTCGCGTAGCTGATGGCTCCAGTTGGGAATCTTGAACACCTGGTCGACCAGCAGCACCTTACCTCCCCGACGAATAAACTCCTCGGCAAACTCCACCAAGCTCTTGCCTTGAAAGTAGAAGTTGTTCATATTCACATACAAGCATGAACGGTCGTTACGGAACCGCTCCTGCGCATATTGAATAAGGAATGTGGTTTTCCCACACCACGTGTACCCTTGATACCTATCAAGCGGTCGTTCCAATCTATCTCGTCCATCAAATCACGACGAACGGGCGCCTCAGTATGCGCCAACAAATACTCATGTGTCTTGTAGAAAGCCTCCATATTAGATTTTGTTATCGGCAAATAGATTCCGAACGACAAAGATACAAACGTTTTTCTTATTTTGCAATCCAAGCATTACAATTTTGCAAAACTTTTTTATTATCTTCGCACCATGAGACACTTTATGGCATTCAATCCCGAGCACGACCTTGCCTTAGCCAATGGAGACAGACACTTCATTGCCCCTAAAAGCATACGAGAAATGGCATGCGACTTGGCACCGCTATTAAAGGTCATAAACTGCAATCATTCCATTGTATGGGGATGGGATGCCGCCATAAAAGAGCAACTACTTCGCAGGAAGATTCCTTTTGATATGCTCCCGTCCGATGTAGCACTTGTAGCTTTACGGACACATTCAGGACGCAAGACAGCGCATCACATACTTCAAACTCTCCGTTCAGGCACTTCTAACAACTTTTACGAAGGGGAAAGCTACATCATACGCCATATAGATGAAATAGATGATTATGCTGTAAAACATCAGCATATCATTTTGAAAGATCCGTTGTCAAGTAGCGGCAAAGGACTAAGACACATCAACACGAATGATGGCTGGAACAAAGCGAAAGAATGGGCTAATGCACTCATCCGCCGCCATGGCTATCTCACAGCAGAGCCTTTCTATCATAAAGAGCAGGATTTCGCCATGGAGTTCTATGCCACCGGCAACCAATGCCATTTCATCGGCTATTCGCTTTTCACAACTAACAATCACGGTAGATACGATGGCAACATTTTGCTTCCCGATGAGCAGATAGAAATATTTTTATCCCAATATGTCCATTGCGCAGCCCTGCACGAATTGCAGGCGTGGATTATCAATCATCGTCACCTCATCATACCGTCAGAATGGGACACCACCTTATTTCCACTCCACTTCGGCATCGACATGATGATTATCAAAGCAAAGGACTCCACATACAAAATTCATCCCTGTGTAGAAATAAATCTCCGTCTAAACATGGGCATTATTGCCCACGAAGCGGCTCGCCAGTATCTCGCCCCCGAAGTCAAAGGATTGTTCAAAATTGCATTCTTTCCCGACAGCCAACACCTTCTCCGTTTTCACGAAGAGCAGAAAGAACGATTCCCCGCAAAGTTTCAAGAAGACAGATTAGTCAAAGGTTATCTTCCACTTACCCCCATCTCGAAAGAGACCAAACATCACGCCTACATCATCTGCACCGAAGCCGTCTGAAGCCCCTTTTGCCAAATTTAGCACATAAGACAATCACCCTTTCTGCCAAGATTGCCAAACATTTTCTTGGCAGATGCGTTTCTTTGGGTGATTATCAAACCTTGACCATTATGAAAACAAAGATTTCCGCACTAATAGCAGCTACAGCATTGGCTGTGGTATCAGCCTCGGCACAAGAACGCCCGCAAAGCCGTGTAGAGCAATATATCGATTCGCTCAAGAACACCCATCGAATCGAATATCTTGGCGAAGGGAACAAGCCCTCACTTGCCGACGAGCGCGACCTGCTCGACATCTTCTACTACGACCAATTCCGTAATGCCCAGGATCCCCGTGCACCCTACTTCCTCTTCATGAGTCGCGATGCCAACTTCGTGATGGGTCTCGGTGGTGTGGTGCGTATGCGTGGATGGTATGACTGGAACGGAGCGATGCTCAACAACGGTTTCATACCTTATAATATAGCCATTCCCAAGAATCCTGTCCGTGAAAAATGGTTAGGTTCCACACCTGCCGGTACCGCACTTTATTTCCGTGTATTGGGAACCAACACACGGGTAGGCGACTACCAACTCTATATTGAGGCCAACTTCGACGGGTACAACCAGCGCGACTTTCTCCTGAAGAAAGCCTACGCTACGCTGAACGATTGGACGATCGGTTACGCTCACTCCACATTCAGCGACCCGTTGGCCGAGCCTCTCCTTGTAGACGGGCAAGGACCCAATGCCTACGTGAGCACTACCGCCGTACTTGTTCGTTGGATGCACAATGTGCGCAAGGATTGGATTGTGGCCGGTTCGGTCGAGATGCCCCAATCGTTCGTAGGGGCCAACGGCATCACCACACAGGCCATTGATGACTGGTTCCCCAACCTTGCCGCTTTCAGTCAATACGAGTGGGCCCCCAACCAACATGTACGCCTGGCAGGTATCCTACGTGTACTTCCTTACCGCGACCTTGTAGCGAAAGACAATAAAAATGAAATAGGCTGGGGTGTACAGCTCAGTTCGGTCATGCGTCCTTGGAAACCCTTGACACTCTACTTCATGGGCAACTATGGTCGTGGCATCAGCAGCCTCACAGGCGACCTCATCATGGGCAACTACGATCTGGTAGACAATCCTAACCAGGCAGGGCATATGTACGCTCCCCGCGTGTTCGGATGGTATGGTGCAGCCCAGTACCACTTTACCCCTAACCTGTTCACGGGTCTCACCTTCGGCCAGCTCCGATACCTGCCCGACTATCAGCAGTCCGCTACGGAGTACCGATACGGGCTGTATGGTGCCCTAAATCTATTCTGGAACATCACACCCCGCATCCAGGTGGGCGGTGAATACAACCTCGGCAAACGCCAGAACCAGAACGGCGAAGGCCGCTGGGCACAGCGTGTGAGCGTGATGACCCAGTTCAGCTTCTAACGATTCTTTCTTGTTCTGTTTTTCTTATATATTAACGCCATTTCTTTTCTTCTGCCGCCGAAGTGATTTCGCCGGCAGAAGTTTTTATTATTTGCACAATATAGAAAAAGGGAGTATATTTGCGAAATATAAAAAAACACGTAATCCTACATTATCATATTTCTATGAAGAACTATCTAAACGAATGGGCCGAGCGTTACCGCACCGACCTGACGGAGAACATTATGCCCTTCTGGCTCAAGCACGGGCTTGACCATGTGAACGGAGGAATATACACTTGTGTTGACCGCGACGGCTCTCTCATCGACACCACCAAATCAGTATGGTTTCAGGGGCGCTTTGCCTTCGTGGCCTCGTTTGCCTACAATACGATAGAGAAGAATCCCGAGTGGCTGGCTGCAGCCAAGAGCACCATCGACTTCATCGAGGCACACTGCTTCGATGCCGACGGGCGCATGTACTTTGAGGTCACTGCCGACGGACGCCCTCTGCGCAAGCGCCGCTACGTCTTCTCCGAGTCGTTTGCCGCCATCGCCATGGCTGAGTATGCCAAGGCATCGGGCGACCACACCTATGCCGAGAAAGCACTCAGCCTGTTCAAGGACATACGCCGATTCATTGCCACACCGGGATGTCTCGAGCCCAAGTACCTCGACACCCTGCAAGCCAAAGGGCACAGCATCGTAATGATACTCATCAACACGGCATCGCGCATCCGCGAGGTGATTGCCGACCCGGTATTGGATCAGCAGATCGACGAATCGCTGGCCTCGCTACGCGACTTCGTGAAACCCGAGTTCAAGGCACTGCTCGAGATGGTAGGCCCCAACGGGGAGTTCATCGACACCTGCAACGGACGTGTCATCAACCCCGGACACTGCATCGAAACCGCATGGTTCATGCTCGAAGAGGCCAAACACCGAGGATGGGACAAGGAGATTACGGCCCGTGCCCTCGAAATCCTCGACTGGTCATGGCAATGGGGATGGGATGAGCAGTATGGCGGCATCATCAACTTCCGCGACTGCAAAGGATTACCCCCGCAGGACTATTCGCAAGACATGAAGTTCTGGTGGCCACAGACCGAAGCCATCATCGCCACGCTCTATGCCTACGAGGCTACGGGCGACGAGAAGTACATGGAGATGCACCGCAAGATCAGCGAGTGGACCTACGCCCACTTCCCCGACACGGAGTATGGCGAGTGGTACGGTTACCTGCACCGCGACGGTACCGTGGCCCAGCCGGCCAAGGGAAACATCTTCAAAGGGCCCTTCCATATACCGCGCATGATGATCAAGGGGTATGAACTGTGTAAGGAACTGACAAAGTAAGAAGACCCGCCCCCAACCCCTCCCTCTACCGAAGGCTGAAGTCAATGTAGGGGCTTTGCGAACATCACTAATAACACATTTAAAAGATAGACAATCTCTACTCCCAGCGAGGTCTGAAGTCCTCCCCATAGAGGGGGAGTTAGAGGGGGTCTCCATTAATCTATGAAAAAAAACATCCTCTTCCTACCCATCCTTCTCTGCTCCCTGCTCAGCATGGGACAGAACCGTGTCACAGTGACACCAGCCACGCCCATGGACAATGCCGTTTCGGGCCACTATGCCGCATGGCAGATGGGCGGGCTATCAACCTACAGCGGCTGCAACTTCCCCGACGTGCCCTGCGCCGACGGCGGCCAGAAGGTCTACTATCCCAAAGCCTACGGAGCCAGCGTACAGGTGCCCGGAGGTGCCGTATACCTTGGCGGCATGGACGCTACGGCATCGCTCAGCGACTGCACATTCCTCAGTGCCACAGACGGCAGCAGCACACCCATCGCCCCGCTGCCCAAGCCGCTCGACAACTTTGCCGCCACCTACCACAACGGCATGCTCTGGGTAGCTGGTGGACAGACCAACGGTGTGCCCAACCGTGATGTCTACTCCCTACCCTATCCTGGCAATGCAACGGCATGGACCCTTGCCGCCACCCTGCCCGACGAATGTCGCCTGCAGCCCTGCGTAGCCGTGCAGAACACCGCCACAGGCTACGCCCTCTTCATCTTCGGCGGATACCAGCCCAAGACCGAGAGCCAAGAAGCCCTGGTGCACACCGACGGCGTGTACATGTCCATTGCCGCCCTCAAGAAAGGCAATGCCACCCTGTGGAAGCGCACAGCACCAGCGGTAGTCTACGACAACGTTAACGAAAACGATAACGATAACGAAGACAGCCATCCGGAGGCAACTCACAACCCACAACTCACAACTCACAACTCATATCACGCTATCGTCGGTAGCACCTGCGCCACATCGGGCTACAGCCACGTACTGTTCTTTGGCGGAGTCGACCACGACATCTTCCTCAGTGCCATCAGCGGCCAGCAAGACAGCCTCTACCTGCGCCACCAGCCCGAGTGGTACCGCTTCCGCAAGGATGTGCTCACCTACCACACCATCACCGACTCGTGGGGCCTCCTGCCTGGCGATGAGTTGCTGGCTCGTGCCGGTGCTTGCCTCACTCCCGAGGTGGGAGGCAAAGGATGGAGCTAT
>JAFWXS010000053.1 GCA_017517925.1 Bacteroidaceae bacterium
GATACCACCTCGCCATCCACCTTGAAGGTTACGAGGTAGCTGTTGATAGCGAATGTACCACTGATGATTACATCCTCGGCAGGCATCGTCTCGGGCATCTCGCTCCAGCCACTGAAGGTGTGGCCCTCCTTGACGGGTGAGGCTATAGCTGTCAACTTGCTGCCATAGGCCAAACTCTCGGTCTTGTAAACCTCACCGTCCACCACATAAGTTACGGTATAGCTGTTGATAGCGAATGTTCCGCTGATGGTCACATCCTTGGCAGGCATCGTCTCGGGCATCTCGCTCCATCCGCTGAAGGTGTGGCCCTCCTTGACGGGTGCTTCGGGCATGGTGATTGCAGTGCCGTAGGCTACCGATTCGCTCTGCACCGTCTCGCCATCCACAACAAAGGTCAGCAGATAGGAGTTGACGGAATAGCCGCCCTCGTAAGTCACATCATGAGCAGGAACGGTCTCTGCCACTTCACCCCAACCGGCAAAGGTATGCCCCTCCTTCTCGGGAGCATCGGGAGCAACAATACTTGCGCCATACTCCATAGATTCAGAGGATACCACCTCGCCATCCACCTTGAAGGTTACGAGGTAGCTGTTGATAGCGAATGTACCACTGATGATTACATCCTCGGCAGGCATCGTCTCGGGCATCTCGCTCCAGCCACTGAAGGTGTGACCCTCCTTGACGGGTGAGGCTATAGCTGTCAACTTGCTGCCATAGGCCAAACTCTCGGTCTTGTAAACCTCACCGTCTACCTGATAAGTTACGGTATAACTGTTGATAGCGAATGTACCGCTGATGATTACATCCTCGGCAGGCATAGTTTCAGGAACCTCGCTCCATCCGCTGAAGGTATAGCCCTCCTTGACGGGTGAGGCGACCAACTCAATTACACCTCCATATTCTACCATAACGCGACAATACTCCACACCATCAACCATATATATGATAGTATAGGCATTATTCATATAGGAGCCTTCATATATCAAGTCACGTGCAGGCATCGTCTCAAGAACCTTTCCCCAACCACTGAAACTAAGTCCTTCTTTTATAGGAACCTTGGGGACTTCGATTGCACTACCATACTGCAAAGTGTACTCTGCAAGAACGTCACCTTCCAGTACAAAGGTTACAGTATAGGAGTTCACCGTGAAACGACCACTGACCGTGATGTCCTTGGCAGGCATCGTCTCGGGCATCTCGCTCCATCCGCTGAAGGTATAGCCCTCCTTGACGGGTGAGGCTATAGCTGTCAACTTGCTGCCATAGGCCAAACTCTCGGTCTTGTAAACCTCACCGTCTACCTGATAAGTTACGGTATAGCTGTTGATAGCGAATGTTCCGCTGATGGTCACATCCTTGGCAGGCATCGTCTCGGGCATTTCGCTCCAACCGCTGAAGGTGTGTCCCTCCTTGACGGGTGCTTCGGGCATGGTGATTGCAGTGCCGTAGGCTACCGATTCGCTCTGCACCGTCTCGCCATCCACAACAAAGGTCAGCATGTAGGAGTTCACCGAGTAACTACCCTCGTAAGTCACATCATGTGCAGGGACGGTCTCGGCCACCTCGCCCCAACCGTCGAAGGTGTATCCCTCCTTCTCGGGAGCATCGGGTGCCACAATTGCCGTGCCATACGCAAGCGACTTAGAAGAGACCACCACATCACCAATCTTGAAGGTAACAAGATACTTGTTGACGGTGAAAGAGCCATTAACGGTCACATCCCTTGCAGGCATAGTAGCGGGAAGTCCGCTCCATCCACTGAAGGTGTGGCCCTCTCTGGCCTCGACAACGATACCCTCGACCTCACTCTTGTAGAGCACACTCACTCGTTTGTATTCAACGCCATCTATTACATAGATCAAGTTATATGCATTAGGCGCAAACCGGGCTGTCAAAGTTACATGCTCCTTGGCATCGAACGTATAGGGGGTATCTGTACTACCGTCAGACCACTGTTCGAAGTGGTATCCCTCATCGGGGATGGCTTTCAGTGTCACCCTATCCCCTTCGACGAAGATGCCACCTCCTTCTACCGAGCCTCCTTCGGTGGCCTCCACCTTTACGGTGTAGCAAGGGATTACCTTCAAGCTTCCCTCTACGGCATTAACCTCTGCTGTAGTCGTAGCGTCTACAGCCAGACGAATGTTGCTAAATGACACCTCATATTCGCCACTCGCCATATCAGGAGCGGCCTCCAAAGAGAGCGTACACAACGTACCCTCATTGCCTTTGAGAGGTGACGTAGGCTGGGCATAGAAAAGAATCCTTGCCGCATTGTTCCCTTCCAGCCGATACTCCAAAGTGTGGGCATTGCTGCGCTCCTCATTCAGCGTCACCTCTTTGACTGTGATTCCTTGAGGCAGGGTCACTGTAAACTGTCCACCGGAGATTTCCACCCCATTGGTCAGCATCACGTTTAGCACAGCCTCCTTGCCTTGGACGATATTGGTTGTCTGCGTTGTGAGCGTAGAAGTCTGTGCCTGCATGGCAAGGCCTAAGCCTGACCATGCCATACAGATACACAGAGCCCTTTTCATGGTATTGTTAAACAGTTTTCTCATTTCCATAGGAATTTCACTTTTATGGGTGAATATTCATCTACAATCTCAACTACGTAGGTACCGGCAGGCAGTGCGGAGAGAGAAACCAAGCAATCAGCACCAGCAAGTTCCTCGGCCAATACGAGACGTCCGGCAGCATCGGTAATCATAGCCACCTTGCCTGCGGCATTCACGATATGCAGTCCAACGGTTTCGACTGTCACTTGTATACTTCCCTCAAACTGTGCCATGCCGGTAGTCGCTCCTACAAACAGTCTGCTCGAACCGACATTGCATGAGAGCATGTTCATCGATGCATCCACAAGGACAACATTCTCCGGCTCTATGGTATACACACCCTCGGGCATGTTTATAGGAAGCGTAGCTTTCACTGCGAGTTTTCCAGGCACAGCGCCCAGCGACATGGAGTAGGCAAGCAGCGTATAGGTGTTGTCCTCAGCATCCGCCTTACGGCCTACGACCAGACCCTTCGTTTCAGAGGTCAGCTCTACGCCTTCGGGCATGGTGACATCAAACTGCACTCCGCTCACGGCCTTTGCCGCCGAGAGGTCAAAGCGCATCATCACCTCCGAGGTGTTCACCGCATGAGCATCCACACCGGTAAGCGCATTCACAGCACTGATGCGCTGCTGCACACGCCTCTGCGCTGCTCTGGCTTTAGCTGTAGCCCGATCGCCCAGGATGATACCGCTGACACCCACAACGTCGACTACATTCACTTGCTCGTCGCCATTGATGTCGGCAGTAGCCAGGGTGTAGGTGGGGAACATACGGCCGTAGATGAGGTCGACCTCGCAGAGGACATCCATCACATCGATCGTCTCGTCCTTGTTCACGTCGCCCAGCAGCAATGACAATGCTCCGGGTGCGCGCAGCTGCAGTGTGGTCACCGCCTCATTGGTGCATCCGTTATTGTCGGCATACACGTAGCTGAGGCGGTAGTTGCCTGCTTCATTTCCACCGGGTTGGAACAACTGAGCCTCCACACCATCCACATAGTAGGTACCTCCCTCGGGCATGCCACCCTTGAGTACGACATCCTCCTCGCTCGTGTAGAGTGGGAAGTAATGGGCTATAGACACCTCGGGCAACGGAGTCACGCGGATGGTAATCTGCGATGACAGGGCATTGTCGACCGCCGCACAGGGATTCGATGAGATGACGCGCACCTGCACCTTGTCGTTATCATAGAGGTCGCTTATCATCAGCGTATCCACCGTGGTGATGGCCACCACCTCATCATTGACAATCCACTCATACTCGGGATGGTCACCGGCATCTGTGGCCGTAGCCTGTAGGCGTATGGCACTGCCCTCACACATCGTCTTGCTCGATGCGGCGAGAGTCACCTTCGGCTCGTCGGTAGGCAACACCACGATAGGCACATAGCACGTCGTAGCACAGTCGCCCACGGTCTTCACGCTGAGCGATGCCAGGTAGGTGCCTGCCTTCGCGTAACTGTATACGAAGGCCTCGCCGGCTTGTGAGTCCTCCGTGCCATCGCCGTCCATATCCCAGCTGTAGGTGGTCGCGTCGGTGGCTCCTGCGGTCTTGTTGTATACGACAAACTGCTCGCCTACGCATACGGTATCGTTGGAGAATTCGATCTGCGGATCGGCATTCATGCAGAGTTCATACATGTAGGTCGCACTCCACATGCCATTGGATGCCAGTGCACGTACATACAGTATATGTGTGCCATAATCTGTGGGAGCATCAATCTCTGCAGCATCCACAACCGATGGCGACTGCCCGGTGAAGGGTAGCTCGAAGCCCATGCCATAGCCCGGGTCTTCGTCCCAGTAGCCCTCGATGCGCTCGATGGTGACTACCTCATCATCTGCCACCACTACATAGTACCACATGGTGCCCGACCATTGGTCACCCGTAGCAAAACGCATACCCAAGAGATGAAGGCCCTCGCCCAGCGCGTCGGTAGGCAGCTCCATGCAGGCCATAGCTCCGCCATCGGCCTCTACTATAGCCTGCTGGGTAGCATTGCCCATGCCGGGGTCGGTGTCCCAGAAGTACTCCATCTTAGTAATATGGCTTATCGACGGGTCGGCCTTCACCAAGGTATACCACATGGTGGGCGAGTAGTACTCTTCACCGCTCCCGGGCTCTTCGCTCATGGCACGTACTCCCAAGAGGTGGACACCATAGTCCAACTCCTCGGTAGAGAGCATAAAGGTAGCCTCACCTCCGGCTGCATCCACCATGGTGCCGTTGCCCGCGCCGGGGTCGGTGTTCAGGAAGTACTCCACCTTGGTAAGCCGGCTTGTCGTCGGGTCGGCCTTCACCAGCGTATACCACATGGTGGGCGAATAGTACTCTTCACCGCTTCCGTCCTCTTCGCTCATGGCACGTATTCCTAAGAGGTGTATGCCATAGCCCAACTCCTCGGTAGAGAGCATAAAGGTAGCCTCACCTCCGGCTGCATCCACCAGGGTGCCGTTGCCCGCACCGGGGTCGGTGTTCCAGAAGTATTCCACTTTTGTGAGCCGGCTTATCGTCGGGTCGGCTTTTACCAGCGTGTACCACATGGTAGGCGAATAGATATCTCTATCCTCCTCGTTGTGTTCACTAATGGCCCGTATTCCCAGCATGTGGACACCATAGCCCAGCGCCTCGGTGGAGAGCGTAAAGGTCGCCTCGCCACCTGCAGCTGCTACCATGGAGCCGTTACCCATGCCGGGGTCGGTGTTCCAGAAGTATTCAAACTTGTCCTGTGCCCGCGTTGCGACACAGAGCATGAGGGTCAAACACATCATCCACCACCGGGCACTATGCTTCGGGGTTGGATGTGTGTTATTCATTTTGGTTCTTTGCTTTTACGGTTACAGTAATCTTATTGTCGGTCGGATGATTGGGAACAATAGCATCATAGATGTAGGGGATGTTCTTGGGGCGGCACGACATCACGTAAGGATAGTATCCGGCGAAAGGGCCACAGTCGTTACCACCGTAACCGGCACCCTTGGCAGGGCTGTCCTCCTTCAGGCGGTAGCGCTCATCATACATGCCTTCGTTAACAAACACATCAGCTACAGTAGCACCGACGTATGCGTTTGAAGGGTGATTGGCATATGCATGCTCGGCATCGGTGCTCAAGATATTACCCTTGATGTCGTTACCGTAGGATGGATCAGTATTGTCTAAGGTATTATTTACGTCTTCTGGATAGTAGTCATATGTATTTATGATGATGTTGTCAATAATAGTGCATCGAGTAGCGACAACCATCCTATTACCAGAGTATCTGGGCGCACCAACGATGGCGTTGTTTCTCATGATTCCACCTTGACCCATGCCAACCGCACCCAATATGATATTATTGTATAGACGAGCATTGTATCCCAAATTAACACCTGAAGTTATATAACAACTGGCAACAAGCATGGGAGCACTGGCACTGATGGAACCAATTTTACAGCGCACAACCTCTACGTTTTTGTAGATATCCCTACTTGCGTAAAGGGTGTTTTGAATATGCACACCCGTCAACACCACATCGCTACATAGTATTTCTATATTTTGTACCGACGACTCCATCTCACTGCCCCCCAAGTTAAAGCCAGTACCGATGATGGTAACACCCTTGGAGACACTCTGGGTTCCTGTCAGGTGACACCCAGGGTCGAGATAGAGAACGTCGCCATCCTTCACATCGGCACTCGCCGTAGCATCGGTGATGCTGGGGAAGTCCGCCTTGGCTTCGGGGATACTGTTGATACGCCAGTTTCTTGCCTGCATGGCACCACTGAGCAGCACTGCGGCTGCGAGAAAGAATAGCTTTTTCATAACTTTACAGATTTTAGTTAGACATAGTATTTAATTGTAAAACATTTCTTTTCTTTCATGCTCGCATGCTCGTTCGTTTCCCCTGACAGACACTGGAAGACATAAAAAAAGACGCGGGAAAAACCTCCTTGCTTATCCCACATGTTAGGCTCTCCATTGCCTTTACTCTAAGGATAAGCAACGCATTAGCCCACGCCGTGTGTATATACGATGACACTACGCACTGGCCTCACAGCCAATAAGGTAGCAGTATAATACACCCGAAGTGAACGTTTCGTTGCCGTATCTTCTTAGAGTAGTCAAATTTGCGAGATTTAACATGTAGAAGATTACGTCCGTAAACGTCCTTTCCAAAATGTCTTGACCCACCCGCCCATAACGTGGCTAATGAGTCGGCAACAAAGATACAACAAGCCGAGCGGAGAACAAAATAATTCTAATTATTTTTTATCCCGAGGCGCAGTGTATCTTCTGTTTGCGCAGGATTTATTCGCCACGGAGGGCCCTCCGTGGCTCGTGGGTAGACCCTCTAAACTTCGTGGGGTCACTTAATAATTTTATTGGGTATACCCAATCTCCGCGGTGCATGATTTTTATTTTTGGGCTGCACGGTGCTATATACCATTACATTTTGGTTGGCCGGCAGTTTTTTATCCTTCGGCAATCAAGGTCAACGCATACTGCTATAAACAAGATAGATACAAAGGAATGCGTGTACAATAATCCACCTTAAAAAACATGCCAGAGGGCAAAAAAGTAATGGCATAGCACCGTGCCAAGCCAAAAATTAAAATCACGTGCACAGCAAAATGCCTAATAATTCCACCATGAGCTCAATATAGATATAGAAAAGAGCACTTGCTATAGAGTGTTGTCGAGCCTGCTATAAAGATTTGTCGAGCCTGCTATAAAGATTTGTCGCACCTGCCATAAAAATTTATAGCCTCGGCGACAGCATGGGGAAGAACCTTTTTTGTTGAAAATGAAGAAAGCGAACAGCCACCCCGAAGTGGAGTGGCTGCATGGTTTTCCTGAAAAGATGTTTTTGCCGCTTATGCCAGTGACTCGAGGTTCTTGGCATTGAGGCAGCTCTTGCCTTCGGGGGTGTAGAGGGCCTCGATGCGGTCGGCATAGGCCTTCTCAATCTTACCACGGACAATCTTCATAGTACTGTTCATCATACCGTTCTGCTCGGTGAACGCCTCGGGCAATACGGCGAAGGTGCTGGGCAACCAACGGTCGGGGAAGAGCTCAGCCAAGTCGCCACCCTTCTTGAAGCGAGCGATGTCGGCATCGATGAGCTGCACACCAGCCTTGCGACCTTCTTCAGTGGTAAGGTCGAGACCCTGCTCCTTGAGACGGGCGCGGATATTGTCCTTGTTGGGCACGAGCAGTGCGATGGTGTAGGGCGACTGGTTGTTGTAGAGGATTACCTGGTCTACGGTGGGCAGATGCTCCACGAATGCCTCCTCGATGCCTTCGGGGCTGTACTTCTCGCCGTCGCTCGAGATGAGGAGGCTCTTGAAACGGCCCTTCACATAAAGAAGGTTCTCTTCGGACATATAACCGAGGTCACCGGTATAGAGCCAGCCGTCACGTACGGTGTCGGCGGTCGACTCGGGGTTCTTCCAGTAGCCCTTCATCACGTTCTCACCCTTAACGACGATCTCACCGAGCTCGCCTGTGGGCAGTTCCTTGCCTTCGCTATCGCAGATCTTCACCTCGATGGGCTTCACTAACTTACCGCTCGAACCGAAGCGATAGAGGTCGGGACCATTGGATGAGATAACGGGAGTAGCCTCTGACAAGCCATAGCCTTGGAACATAGGCATACGAACTCCGATGTAGAACTTCTGCAAGTCCTTGTCGAGCAAGGCACCGCCACCGATGAAGAAGCGGATCTCGCCACCGAATCCTTCGCGCACCTTAGAGAAGATGACTTTGTCGAACAGCCATACGAGCGGCTTGAGCAACGCACGTAAGCCTTTGTTGTCGAGGTTGCTGTCGCCATAGTAGCACTGGTTGATGGCCATACCCCAGCGGAAGAGGCGCATGGTCAGGGCACCCTTCTTCTTGATGTTGCCTTCGATGTTCTTCTTGAAGGTCTTGGCCAATGAGGGTACGCTGAGGATAAAGTGAGGACGCACCTCCTTGATATTGAGCGGTATGTTGCGCAGGGTCTCGGCGCCGGTGCGGCCTACCTGCACGGTAGCGGCTGTGGTGCCTGTGGCCATCATGATGTAGAAGCCTACGACATGGGCGAAGCAGTGGTCGAGGGGCAGGATGATGAGGGTGCGCCATGTCTCGTCGATATGTACGAGCGTGCGTGCCTGCTCCACGTTGGAGGTGTAGTTGCGGTGGGTGAGCACTACGCCCTTGGGGTCGGCAGTGGTACCGCTGGTGTAGGTGATGGTGGCGATATCGTCGTTCTGGAGCGACTGGCCTACAGCCAGAAACTCCTCCATTGTATGCTCCTTGAGCCACTTGTCACCCATCTCTTGCACCTCAGAAAGAGCAATCTCGCGCTCTTCGTACTTGTCCTGTGCATCGAATACGATAATCTTTTCCACTGCGGGAAGCTTGTCTTTGATAAGGCGAATCTTCTTGAGCTGTGTGCCCGATACCATGATATACTTAGCGTCACCATGGAGGAGGCGGAACATCAGGTCATTGCTCTCTTCGAGTTTGATTGACAAAGGTACGTTAGCAGCACCGGCATAGAACATAGCCAGCTCACCGATAACCCACATGTTGCGTCCTTCACTGAGAAGAGCCATGTTGTCGCCCTTCTTCACGCCAAGCGCTTGCAGTCCGGCACCAAGTTGGTATACCTTCTCTTTCACTTGTGCATAGGTGGTAGGTTCAAATACCTTGTCCGTCTTCTCCAACAAGAATGTATTGTTGGGATACTTGCGGACTGATTCTTCAAACAAATCAACTAAAGTTTTTTTCATAAAAAAATTCTTTATATGGGGCATGACCATAATCCACCCCATCGGTTTACAGGGTGCAAAGATACATCTAACCCCTTGCAGTTGCAAAAATATCTTAAGAAAAGTGGCGAATGACACGAATAAAGCGACCAAAAACGACTGTTCCCGCAAGATTCTATCCCCGAAAGTCAAGGTTTACTCAGCAAAACGCTTGATAAGGTTGTAGGCACTATACAGTCCCAACTCCCCCGCCTTGCTGAGGTCGGCCACACCACGGGCATTCTCGCCGAGGAAGATATAGGTGAGACCACGGTTGTAGTAGGCCTCGGCCAAGTTGGGCTCAAGATCTATGGCCTCGTTGTAGTTTACGATGGCGGCACGGTAGTCCTTCAATTGGGACAGTATGTTGCCTCTGTTATAATAGGTATAAGCAAAGTCGGGCGCAAGGTCTACGGCTTTATTGAGGTCGGCGAGGATGAGCTGAAAGTCGTTGAGGCGGGCATCGACCATAAAGTCGACAGGCGACGAAGAAACGTGTCCCGCACTACTCTCGTTGTCGGCATGCTCCATTTCCACCTGCTTGTAGCGCACTACAGCACGCGCATAGTATGAGAGCCACAAGGTGCCGTCGGCAATGATGGCCTGCGTGAAATCATTGATAGCGGCATCATGGTCCTGTACCAAGTAGAAGTCGATACCACGGGTAAAGTAGCCGATGGCCTCTTCCCTATCTGTAGAGAACTTAGCCGTCTGCACATCGATGTCGCGGAAGTGGAAGGCTATCTGTTCCTCGTCGAGAGCCTGCTCCGATGCGGTGACAATGAGTGGCAGCGGCAGCTCGCGACTGCGGTTGATGCTCTCCAAGTAACGGTGATAGTGGACGATACGCCCCACCTCGCTATCCTTCTTATAATAGGTGAGGGCAAAGAGAGGCTGCAGAGTCACATACACGTTACGGTTCTGCACCTTGCCACGATAGGCCGAGGAGAATTCACTCTCCCCTACCGCATCGTCGGCCACCACCAAGCGACGGTATTTGCGGATGTTCTTGTCTGATTCCTTGCGGGTGTCCGACGCCTCCTCCTCATCGGTTTCTTCATCGGCGGCTACACCGGAGGTTCCTGCCAACAGGCGGTTCTGCTCCTCCATCTGTGCACGCAGTACCACCAGCTCGTCGGCTTCAGCTTCCTTCAGACGCCCCTGTTTGCGATACACATCGGCACGGCACTCGTAACCGTAGAGAAACTTGGGATACTCCTCGAGCACACGGTCGAGATCGGCTTCGGCTCCGTCGAGGTCGCCCGTCTGCATCAGCAGCAGAGCACGGTTGAAGACGGCCATCGTATTATCCGGTTCGTATTCGATGACCACGCTGAAATCCTCGATGGCGCGGTTGTCGTCGCCCACTTGAGCACGAAGCAAGCCGCGATTATAATGTCCGAGGACATTGTCAGGCTCGAGGTCGATAGCCAGATCATAGTCGCTCATGGCACCGCGCAGCTCCTGACGGTAGTAACGTGTGAGAGCGCGGTTGATGTAGTAGTGGCTCTTGGGATTGAGGTGAATGGCGTAGGTGAGGTCATCCTCGGCATCCTCGTAACGCTCTTGCTGCAGGTAGACAAGGGCTCGGGTAGCATACACCTCAGAGTCGTACCGGTTTATCTTGAGCGAAGCCTCAAGGTCGGTCAATGCCGCCACGGTATCCTCCTGCTGAATGTGCACCTGGGCACGCATGTTGAGTGCCGGAGCATAGCCCGGCACAATACGCAGCATAGTGTCGAGCACACCTACAGCAGCATCATAGTCCTTAAGATTGGCATAGCAGAGTGCCAGATTGTGCCACAGGCCTTCGTGCTCGGGAGCATGGCGCAGGGCATTGCGATAGTC
The DNA here is from genome assembly GCA_017517925.1 of Bacteroidaceae bacterium. Classification (GTDB taxonomy): domain Bacteria; phylum Bacteroidota; class Bacteroidia; order Bacteroidales; family Bacteroidaceae; genus UBA1189. The sequence continues at coordinate 11,183 of JAFWXS010000053.1, forward strand.
GTCCACCGCCTCGGAAAACTTGCCCAGACTTACCCGAGCAAGACCGCGCAGCTGATAGCAGTCTACCACAAAAGGATTGCGGCTGATGGCCTCGGAGCAATCGGCCTCGGCACCCGTATAGTCATCAAGGTAATATTTGGCCAGCCCACGAAAGAAATAGGGCTCGTAAAGATAGGGCTTGGCGCTCACCACCTGATTGAAGTACTGTATGGAGAGCACATAATCGCTGTAGTAAAGTGCATTCCTTCCGACCCGCATCATGTGATCGGTGTTCACCTGCGCCTTTGCTGCGAAAAGGGAACAAAGAAGCAGAGCGGTATGCAACAGACGTTTCATCCTACATACAGCCTATTGACAATTATTTCTTCGCCACCTTCACCTTGTAGTCGCAGCGCACCTTGCCTGAAAGCAGGGCGTTGAACTTGCCCTTATTCATCTGACGGCGGAGCGGAGAAATGCGGTCGGTGAACACCTTACCTTCGAGGTGGTCGAACTCATGCTGGATGACACGGGCCAAGAATCCCTCGACCCACTCATCGTGTTCCACGAAGTCCTCGTCGACGTACTGTATGCGCACCTTCTCGGCACGAGGCACCTTCTCGTGGATACCAGGCAGGCTGAGGCAGCCCTCGTCCATAAGCAGAGTCTCGCCATCCTCCTCTACGATGTAGCCATTGATATAGGCACGCTTGAAGTCGGCATACTCCGGATAATCCTCGGCCAAGGGACGGAGGTCTACAATCACCACGCGGATGGGCAGGCCAACCTGCGGAGCAGCCAAGCCCACACCGTCGGCACGCTCATTGGTCTCAAACATGTTCTGAACCAACTCTTTTAACTCGGGATAATCGGGGGTGATGTCCTCAGCCTCTTTTCTGAGTACGGGTTGTCCGTAAGTATAAATCGGTAATATCATATCGTTGAATTGAAAATTAACCTAAAAAACAGCGACGAGCAATGAGCGATGAGCTGCTATCTGGAGGGCAGGCTCACTTCTCAAAACTCAAGGCTCAAAGCAAAAAAAAATAACTCTAAACACTAAAACCCAAAACTCTAAACACTAAACTCTAAACACTAAACACTAAACTCTAAACCTACGGCTATCCATATAGCTCTGCAAGATAATCGTAGCGCTGATCTCGTCCACGAGTTCCTTACGCTGGCGGTCCTTCTTCTTCAGCCCACCATCGAGCATGGCCTGATGGGCCAATACTGAGGTGAAGCGCTCGTCGACATACTCTACGGGGATGTTGGGGAGTACCTTGCGCAAACGGTTCACAAAAGGCTCGATACGCACCATATTCTCCGAGGGTTGGTTGTTCATCTGCTTGGGCAGCCCCACCACGATACGTTCTACGGGTTCGCGCTTCACATAGTCGAGGATATAGTCCATCAACGTATGCGTAGGCACCGTGGTGAGTCCGTTTGCAATAATCTGCAATACATCGGTCACCGCCAGTCCCGTGCGTTTCTTTCCGTAGTCAATCGCGAGTATACGTGCCATAGCGTCTGCAAAGATAGAGCAATAAAAACAAAAACCGTTGATTAGCTGTTATAAAAAACCATAATAAAGGGCGACCGCATGGTCACCCTTCAGCTATAAGTGAATATACCGTTTACTTGTTCAAGAGAATCCAAGAACCCTGGAAATCGGCACGGCTCGGATATTTAATCTTGAAAGCCTCACGTGCTTTCGCAGCTTCAGGCTTGGTGTCGTACGAACCGATGATTACACGGAACATATTCTTCTGTACATTCTTGACAATACCTGCAGCATATCCCTCTCCTAAAAGATATTCCTTCAGATTCTGTGCATTGGCTTGCAATGAAAAGCTACCACAAACTACGCTGTATGGTTTCAAATCACCGCTAACTGACACTACAGCCACCTGTTCCTGACGTACAGGAGCAGCCTCATAGTCACTTTCTACAGAAGTAGTCTCAACAGGAGTTACCTGCATAGGAGCATTTACTTGGACGTCTGTGGTCTCTTGCGCTTTTGCCTTCTCGTAGGCCAGCTTATAGGCACTCTCTTTAGATTTACATGAAGAGAATACAAGCAATATGCCCAATAATCCGAACAATACATTTTTATTCATATCCAAATCTATTTTAATTTTTCTATTCTTATTTATAAAAACGCCACAAAGATAATACATTTTTTCCTAACTCTCGGCCTCTTACAGATTTATTTGCAACATATCACATAATTTAGCACATGTAAGATTGCATTGCTATTTCATCATATAGGAATTCATATCTTTTAACGAACCATTGAAGACATTCAAGTCAACATTGACACCGATACCAGGAACAGTACCATAGTCGGTATGCTGCCAGAACTGCCATTTGCCTTCATACGAAAGCATATCTACATAGTAATGAGCTATCCAGAAAGGATAAGTGTCAAACTCTGACGCATCAAGATAGCGAGTCTTATACTTAAAGGAGGTATAGATAATTGGCTTCACACCATAATGCTGCTCCAATCGATTGAGAAACGTCTTCAGATCGGCCTGTAGCTGTTCCTTGTCGCGTGGTTTTCGTTCAATATCAAGTACGGGAACGAGGTCTCCTTTTTGCAGTTTTACCTGCGAGATGAAGAAGTCGGCCTGACGTATGGGGTCGGTGTGAGGGTTGTAGAAGTGGTATGCTCCACGGATGAGTCCCACTTCACCAGCTCTGCGGAAGTTCTCGGCGAAGCGACGATCCTTGTAGTCACCTCCTTCCGTAGCTTTTATAAAAGCAAATCGGATGGGAAATTCCTGTTTTTCGGTAGCCTTGACCGCAGTCCAGTCGATTTCACCTTGGTGGTGAGACACGTCGATGCCATGTACCTTGTAGTTTACGGGGAGGCATACACCATAGCCTTTGCTGCCATAGCAGGGTTTCCAACGATAGCTATAAGGACGAATAAAAACGTTGTAGAAAAAAAACAAGAATATTGCAGCCACAATGCCGGTGAGCAGCCAATGTACAGTATTTGATTGCCGTATACGTATCCATAGGCGCATACGTGCTTTCTTGCGCAATGCTTTGCGCTTTGCCAGCTCACGTGCTTTGGCTTTGGCCGCAGCTCGCTTGAGCTTCTCCTTCTCGGATAAGGGCTTACGCTTAGCCGCAGTCTTTTTCTTGGGCTTGGCGCTGTTTATCCTGATGGTGGTGGTACGTACGGTGCTCATTGAGAGTGGAAAGATGAAAGTGGAAAGATGAAAGTTCGAGCAAGCGAGCGAGATGCAAGTGTACTTGCAGTCTCTCAGCGAGCGCAGCCGAAGTTCTGCGAAAGTTCGAGCAAGCGAGCGAGATGCAAGTGTACTTGCAATCTCTCAGCGAGCGCAGCCGAAGTTCAATGAAGTCAAAGTGGAAAATGAAAAGATGAAAGATGAAAGTCACCATCCGGATGGCAACAACTTTCATCTTTCATCTTTCAACTTTCCACTAAATATTAGAGGTCACCCAGCTCGTAACGGAGGGTCATAGTGGGCTGGTCGCACACCTCGCGGGGACCATAGTACTGGATGGGGCCGGGGAATACATACTCGGTCTCCATCGCCCACTGGTCACGCTTGGCAGCAAATGCCTGGAAGGGCGCACCATCGAGCTTCACGAGAGCCTTCTTGATAACGGGCTTCATCTGACCGTGACGACGCTCCATGTTCATCATCATGGTGATGGGGATACCACCGGTCATCCACTCCTCGGCAGGACGTGTGGTCTGACGGATTGAAGGCATGTAACCGGTCTTGCCATCGGCGATGAGCAATGATGCGGCATAACCGAGTGAATAGCAGTAGTCGGCATCGTAGTTAGAGGGAGCAGCGCAACGGCCTTCGTAACCGAAGAAGTGGTGCTGAGCGGCAAACTTACCGTTGTACTTGCCCTCGGCCTTCCACTCGTCGAGTTTGTTGCCTACCATCTCAGAGAGCAACTTCTCGGTCTCGATGAGCGATACCTGTACGTTGCCGTGGGGGTCGCGGTCGAGCGAGAGCTGACGTGCTACGCCTTCGGGCAGACTTGCGTATACCTTGGCATTGGCCTCAGAGAGGTGGTCGATGATGTACTGACGCTGCTCGTCCTCAGCCACAGCGGCAAACTCGGCTGCGTTGTGAGCGAGGAAGTCGTTGAGCTCGCTGATGAGCGACTTGATCTCGGGGATGAACTCGATGAGACCCTCGGGGATGAGCACGGTACCGAAGTTGTTGCCGTTAGCGGCACGCTTAGCCACTACCTCAGCGATGTAGGTCACTACGTCGTCGAGTGACTGGTTCTTAGCCTCTACCTCCTCAGAGATGATACAGATGTTGGGCTGTACCTGAAGAGCTACCTCAAGAGCGATGTGTGAAGCTGAGCGACCCATCAACTTGATGAAGTGGTAGTACTTACGAGCCGAGTCGCAGTCGCGCTCGATGTTACCTACGACCTCAGCATATACCTTACATGCGGTGTCGAAACCGAATGAAGTCTCGATCATCTCATTCTTCAAGTCACCGTCAATGGTCTTGGGACAACCGATAACCTGTACGCCAGCGTTGATTGATGCGTAGTACTCAGCGAGTACGCAAGCGTTGGTGTTAGAGTCGTCGCCACCGATGATTACGAGGGCGCTGATGCCGAGTTGCTTGAGGATCTCAAGACCCTTGTCATACTGCTCCTTAGTCTCGAGCTTGGTACGGCCCGAACCGATCATGTCGAAACCACCGGTGTTGCGGTACTCGTCGATAACGTCAGCGGTGAGCTCACGATAGTTGTGCTTTACGAGACCGTCGGGACCCATGAGGAAACCGAAGAGGCGGCTCTCAGCGTTGAGCATCTTGAGACCGTCGAAGAGACCAGAGATCACGTTGTGACCACCAGGAGCCTGACCACCAGAGAGGATTACACCCACGTTGATGGGCTTGCTCTCCATCTTCTCGGCGGGAACGAACTTCAACATCGGGGTACCATAGGTGTTGGGGAACAACTCCTTGATAGCCTCCTGGTCAGCAACAGACTGTGTGGGAGCACCCTCCTCGATTCTTACAGCACCTCTCAATACTTGGGGCAACTTGGGCTGATACGATGATCTAGCCATCTGCAATGCGCTTTTCTTCATTGTAATTTATTTATTAAAGTGAATTAAATGTCGTTTTTATAACAATTCGTAGCTACCATATAGACATATTACAAAGTAACATGACGCAAAATTTGCAAATTTTTATGAGATTATCAAATTTCCACGTAAAATTTCGCTATCGTTTGGCATATTAAGTTTTATTGTCTACCTTTACACCACAATCGGGCAAGGGATTGCAATTTGCACGTTACACTTACCGATTGGATTATTTATCAAACTAAACTATAGGCGCTATGGCAAACAAAAGAGATCTTAAGAAGGGTATCAACTATGTAGTAAGCGAGTTGTTCTTGGAGTGCATCGTATTGAAGCAGATAAAAAAGGCTGATTCCACTAAGGTGGATGAGATCTTGGCCGACATCCTCTACTTGCAGAATGAGTTTTTGGCCCGTGCCGGTCATCCCGAACCCGGTTGCGTGAAGGCATACTACCGCAAGCTCAACGAGGACTTCGCCACTGAGGTAGAGAATATCTTCCGCCGCATGCAGGCGATGTAAGGGGATACCTTGTAATGAATAAAGAAAAGAGACTGCCATGTAGCAGTCTCTTTTCTTTTGTTTTACTCCTGTGCGAACTTCACCTGCTGTGCCGCCACCAGTCGGTCGTAGCGTCCTCCGAAGGGGCGGTGGTAGATGTAGACCTGATACTCGTTTTCGGCTTCGTAGAAATTGCCCTCGGCAGGCCCCGTCTGCCCCACTCCACTGCCATCGGGCACCCAGAGGTACATGAAGTCGTAGGCACCCTGCTTGAGCAGCACGGTGGCCTCGTAGGCTTGCGAGTCTTCATTGTAGGTTGCTTGATAGGCTGGAGTAAAGTCATTGTAGGTAAACTCTCCCGTCAGGTAGAAGTTGCCCCCCGTGCGGCGTGGCATGTCGAGCGTGAAGTGCACGAAAAGGTAATCGGCCTCGATGTCGGCATCCTCGGCCAGGTTGTAGCGGATGAGGTAACGGCCGTCGTGGTCGACATCGAAACTATAGTTGCGGCGCGGAGCATCGGGAAGGAGCGTGGCGTGATAGTAGGGTGCAAAATACTCCACTTTGTCTACCCCCTGCGTGGCGTAGTGCATATTGATGACCTCGAAACGGCGATACTCGTTGCCGGCAGGAAAGATGAGTGCACGATTATGGGTATATTCCGAGTGCCCGGGACTTACGTAGGTAGGCTTCACGAGTGCTACGGCATTGTCGGTGCGGTTGTTCTGATACACGTAGGACTTTATCTCCGTCGCGGGGTCCATCACCTCGCTGGGGGGATAGTTAAGGGTGAACTCCACCTGCTGGTGGCTCAAGTTGGTGTCAATGTCGGTATTGCTCGTCACCGCCACATTGAGCCCCATGCGCGGCTCTACGATGCGGAAGCAGGCAACGGCAACCAAGGGTTGGGTTGCTCTTGGCTCTTGGCTCTTGGCTCTTGGCTCTTGGCCATTAACCTTTAACCCTTTACCTTTAACCTGCAGCTCTGCTGCATCCTCTTCGTCATCGTTATCTCTGGAACCAACAGCCAATGGCCAATGCCCAACAGCCTGCAGCTCCGCTGCATCTTCTTCTTCCAAATAAATCTCCACCCTATAGTTGCCCGAGGCCTTGAACTGGATGTTGTCGTTGGGAAGGTCGAGGCGGTAGTGGGTATAGAGCATCGTCGTGTTGAGCGAGTTCTCGTAGTCCTCGATGGGCTGGTCGTTGAAGCCATCCATATAGTCCACCTCGAAGAGGTCCGAGGGGGTCCAGTCGGCATTGCAATGGACGATCCTGTAGGTGAAGCGGTGGTAGTCGTGGGTGAAGTGGTCGAACGAGATGGTCACCCAGTCATCGGTCCCTAAGGTGATGACATCATCGTGCAGCCAGTCGTCATTGACTATCGTCTGCAGGGTATGTATCATCGGGTGATACACCTTGTTCGACTGGGCATACCCTACCCTTGTTGCGCCGAATAACAGGAACAATATACCTATATATATGTATAATAGTCGTTTCACACCGCGAAGATAACAAATTGTGTATCTTGTCTGTTTACTTTACAGTCAACACACCATATACGGAGCTCTTGTCTTCGTAACCGTGGCTGCCCGAGCTGGTGGGGTAACCTCCATAGATGACACCACTCTCGGTAGATGCCGAGTAGTTGTATGTAGCCCTGAAGTAAATTTCGTATCGGCCGGCCGAGTCGGGGGCTTCGAAGGTCCACTTCGGAGGGAGGGCAGTCTCATCGCAGGGAGCTATCTGCACGATAGTCTTAGGACCCAACTTGTCACTATTGGAGGTCCATTTATATGTAGCTTTGTAAATGTTGACTCCGGTATAGGCAGTAGGGAGGTATACGGTTACCGAATCTCCCGCGCGACACTCCTTCACGTTCCTTATATTGTTCTGGTTGCTGAAGGTCACCGTCTCGGGTTTGTCGAGGGTAAAGAGAAGCGGTTTCTTGTACTCGGGAGGATAGCTATAGACGGGGTCGGGAGCACATGAGTGCAGAGCGAGACCTACCACTACTAAAGCTGTCAGGAAAATTGATTTATTGCGCATCGCAGTTAGAGTTTAGTCGTTAGATTACAAGTTTACAAACACTTCGTCCATGGGCTTGCGGTTCTTCTCTCCGGGTTCGTTCACCATGGGATAGCCTATGGGGATGAGCACTGCGGGCTCAAGGGGCTCAGCGATGTCGAAGAGCTCGCGGCAGAGGGTGACATCGAAATTGCATACCCAACAGGTGCCCAAGCCCTGCTCGGCAGCAGCGAGACAGAGGTGCTCGACGGCAATACTAATATCGATGTCGGCATGGTCCTTGGGCTCGGAGCGACGGCGCTTCCATGACTCCTCGTGATTGGAGCAGGCAATGATATACATGGGGGCTTCACCAAACCAGTCGCGGTGGTAGCACTGGCGTATCTTGGCGCAGTCCTCAGGCTTGGTCACTACGAAGAATTTCCAGGGCTGGAGGTTCACAGCTGATGGAGCCAGACGGGTACACTCCATCACATAATTCAACTTCTCGGGTTCGATAGCACGCTGGTCATATGAGCGCACCGAATAGCGGGCTTTTGATAATTCAAGAAAATTCATATTGTTTTAATTTCTATTTTTAGTTTCTGCGTCATCCTGAACGGAGTGAACCTTTAGGCTGAAGTCAAGGATCTCGCAAATTCTTTCGGCATAGTCCCTACGCGAGATTTTTCGCTACGCTCAAAACGACACGGCTAATATCTTAGTTAAACTTTAACATCTATCACTCATCATTCATCCGAGTAGTCGAGCATTATCTTGCGGTACTCGTTGAATATCTTCGAACGCGACACGAAACCGAGGTAACGGCCGTCCTCATCCTCTACGGGAAGGTTCCAGGCCCGGGTTTCGTCAAACTTGCGCATCACCACATCCATAGCGTCATTGACCGAGATGCGGGCTACGGGGTCGCGCATGAACTTGTCCACCGTATAGCGGTGGTAGAGCTCACTGCGGAACATATAGTGGCGCACATCGTCGAGCTGCACGATACCCACCAAGCGGTTGTCCTTGTTGAGTACAGGGAAGAGGTTGCGGTGGCTCTCCGAGATGACCGTGATGAAGCGTCCCAGCTCCGTATCGGCCGTGGTAGGCTTGAAGTCCTTCTCGATTACATGTTCGGTGCGCATGAGCGTAAGGATGGACTGGTCTTTGTGGTGAGTCAGCAGCTCTCCCTTCTTGGCTAAGCGCATGGAGTAGATGCTGTGGCTCTGGAAGATACGGATGGTGAGGTACGAGAAGGCCGACGTAATCATCAGCGGAAGGAAGAGGTCGTAGCCGCCCGTAAGCTCGGCAATGAGGAAGATGCCTGTGAGCGGAGCGTGCATCACGCCACTCATGAGACCAGCCATACCGAAGAGGGCGAAGTTGTTCTCAGGCAGATAGACCGAGCCGCCCATCGCATTGCTGAAGTGCGAGAAGATGAACCCTGTGACACAACCCAAGAAAAGACTGGGCGCGAAGATACCGCCACAGCCACCGCCGGCATTGGTTGCCGTTGTGGCAAACACCTTGAAGAGCACCACGAGAGCTAAGTATATAAGCAACATACGCGAGTGACCATAGAAGAAGGAGTTGTCCATCGCTGCCCCCCACTCTGCCGAAGTGCTACCGTTGAGCAACAGCTCTATGGTGTCGTATCCCTCACCATAGAGCGAGGGGAAGAGGAAGATAAGCAAACTGAGGGTTATGCCACCGATGACAAACTTCACATAGGGATTCTTGTAGCGGCGGAAGAAGTCTTCCAACTTGTTCATCGTCTCGGAGAAGTAGAGCGACACGAAGCCGCACGTAATACCCAGGAGTATCACATAGGGGATGCGCTGCATGGTGAACGAGTTGGCCATGGTGAAGTGGAACATCGATTCCGTACCCGTAGCAATATATGATACCGTGGCAGCCGTGATACTCGATATCAGCAAGGGCATGAGCGACGACATGGTGAGGTCGATGAGCAACACCTCGATGGTGAACACCAGTCCGGCGATAGGTGCCTTGAAGATACCTGCCACAGCACCGGCTGCGCCACAGCCCACGAGGAGCATCATCGTGCGCCCATCCACACGGAACAACTTGCCCAGATTGGAACCTATGGCCGAACCCGTCAACACGATAGGCGCCTCGGCACCCACCGAACCACCGAAACCGATGGTGATGGAGCTGGCCACAACCGATGAGTACATGTTATGGGGACGTATACGCGCCTGCTTGCGTGAGATGGCATAGAGAATCTTGGTGACACCATGCCCTATGTCGTCGCGCACGATGTAGCGGATGAAAAGTCCGGCAAGGAAGATACCCACCACCGGATACAGCAGGTATAGATAGTTGGCCTCGTTGATGTGGAAATTTTCCGTGAGGAAGTGCTGAATGAAGTGGATGAGCGTCTTCAATACGAGTGCCGCAAAGGCCGAGCATAGGCCTACAAGCACAGCAAGCACCAACGTAAAGTTCTTGGCGCTGATATGCCGCTCGCGCCACTGGGTGAAGCGAACAAGCCATGAGGTATTTTGACTTTGCGTATATTCCATATTACATACAAGCAATAAAACGCAAATGTAACGCAAATAATCCTTATTGCCAAACATTACTCCGTTTTTAATATTTCGCGGTGGAGTTATCCCAAAAAAGCAGAAATAGATTTGCTTTTTATTAGAGCTTTGAGTAATTTTGCCGATAGTGTGAATAGTCACAGGCACGTCTTCCCAAAAGAAACAGACAAGAGCATATAACAACTTAAACGACATATCATGACTAAAAGCTTCGTAACCATTGCCGATCTGAGCAAAGAGAAAATCATGAGCCTGCTCGAAGCAGCGGCCCGATTTGAAGCCAACCCCAACCGCAAGACACTGGATGGAAAGGTTATTGCCACCCTATTTTTCGAACCCTCAACACGTACCCGACTAAGTTTCGAGACAGCTGTAAACCGCCTTGGTGGCCGCGTCATCGGATTCAGTGATGCCGCCACATCGAGCTCGTCGAAGGGTGAAAGCCTCAAGGATACCATCATGATGGTGAGCAACTATGCCGACCTCATCGTGATGCGCCACCACCTCGAAGGTGCCGCACGCTATGCCAGCGAGGTATCGCCTGTGCCCATCATCAATGCCGGTGACGGTGCCAACCAGCACCCCTCGCAGACGATGCTCGACCTATATTCCATATATAAGACACAGGGCACATTAGAGAACCTCAACATCTATCTCGTGGGTGACCTCAAATATGGCCGTACGGTACATTCACTCTTGATGGCCATGCGCCACTTCAACCCGCAGTTCCATTTCATCGCGCCCAAGGAACTCGCCATGCCCAACGAATACAAACTCTACTGCAAGGAGCATGGCATCAAGTATGTGGAGCACACAGACTTCACCGAGGAGACCATTGCCGATGCCGACATCCTCTATATGACCCGTGTGCAGCGCGAGCGCTTCACTGACCTCATGGAATATGAGCGTGTGAAGGACGTGTACATCCTCAAGGCCGACATGCTCAAGGGTACGCGCGACAACCTGCGCATCCTCCATCCGCTGCCCCGCGTGAACGAGATTGCCTACGATGTAGACGAAAGTCCCAAGGCATACTACTTCCAGCAAGCCAAGAACGGACTCTACATACGCGAAGCACTCATCTGCGACTGCCTTAATATAATTGAAAGTTGAAAGTTGAAAAATGAGAGTTAGCCTTCCGGCTGGATGTTTTCGTTTTCGTCATCGTTAAAAATCACCCATTATGAACAACAATAAGACCTCACTGCTCGTAGCCGCCCTCGAGAACGGCACAGTAATAGACCACATCCCCTCAGAGCTCGTATTCACTATCGCCCAATTGCTCCAGCTTGAGAAACTCGGTTCAAGTGTCACCATCGGGTACAACCTCAACAGTAAGAAATTGGGCAAGAAGGGCATCATCAAAGTAGCCGACAAGTACTTCTCCGATGAAGAGATAAGCCGTCTCTCGGTAGTGGCCCCTAATGTAGTGCTCAACATCATCAAAGATTTCGATGTGGTGGAAAAGAAAGAGGTAATCATCCCCGACGAACTGCACGGCATAGTGCGTTGCAGCAACCCCAAGTGCATCACCAACAACGAACCCATGACTACCTATTTCCACGTAGTGGACAAACAGGAAGGCACACTCAAATGCCACTATTGCGAGAAGGAGCAGAACAAAAGCAACGTGAAACTCGTTTGAAACAACGAACGATAGACAACAGACAACTGGCTACAGCCACCATCCGGAAGCAGACCGTTGTCTGTTGTCCGTTGACAAATAAAAAAACAAAAGCCACCACCCGGAGGCAGACCATTGTCTGTTGTCCGTTGTCTATAAACCATCCCCCCATGAAAGTAAACTGGAAACCCGGCACGATGATTTATCCCCTACCCGCTGTGATGGTATCATGCGGGGCAAGTGAGGAAGAATACAACATCATCACCGTCTCGTGGACTGGTACCATCTGTACCAATCCACCCATGTGCTACATTTCGGTGCGCCCAGAGCGCCACTCGGCAGCCATCATCAAGAAGCACATGGAGTTTGTCATCAACCTCACCGATGCCTCCACGGCCTTTGCCACCGACTGGTGTGGCGTGCGCTCGGGCCGTGACCACAACAAGTTTGAGGAAATGGGGCTCACCCCCGGCAAAGCAACCATCGTGCAGGCTCCCATCATTGAGGAGGCCCCTTTGAGCATCGAGTGCCACGTGAAGGAAATTATTCCCCTCGGCACCCACGAGATGTACATTGCCGAAGTGGTGAACGTGATTGCCGAAGACAAATATATAGACAAAGAGACCGACAAGTTTGAACTCGCAGACTGTGATCCTTTGGTATACCTCCACGGCGGCTACTACCACTTGGGCGAGAAGATAGGCAAGTTCGGATGGTCAGTAGAGAAGAAAGACAAGAAAAGGAAGAAATAACCCCAACTCCCCACACTCTTATGATACGCCGGGCAGTTATCATCCTCAGTTTATGTATCTACTGCGCATTCACATTTGCCCAGCAAGGAAGAGATGCGCTCATCAACTACGGTGTGAAGGGAGGATTCAGCAGCACCATCTACGAGGTACACGATCTTACCGTAGCCGGACAGCCCATCAACAACTACATGGCCAAGTCCGAAATCAGTTCGTTCTATACCGCCTTTGCCCGCGTCAACATCAAGCGTCACTATCTGCAAACAGAGGTCAGCTACAACATCAGCAACTACTCCATCGACTTCAGCAGCGACCAGTGGAACACCTCAGCACAACCGCAAAACCAATCCACTATCAGCACCAAAATCATCGGTCTCGAAGTTCCCTTGTACTACGGCTACCACATCCTCAAAGAGGGTCCCTATGGGCTGTCGCTCTACATAGGACCCAAAGCCAAGTTCATCCTTACCGACTACAGTAGCCACACATTCAACAATTTTCCCTACACCCATATCGAAGAGCACATACATCCCATCAACTTCAGTCTTATGATAGGCTTGGGCATCAACATCTCTCGTGTATTCTTCGACTTCTCCTTCGAGTATGGCCTGCACAACATATCCAATGGTTTCACCACCATCGATATCGAAGAGAATACAAGCCCCGACAATCTTATTTTCAATCGCCGCAAGAACGTCTTCAGCTTCTCCATCGGCTTTATGTTCTAAATAATACAATCATCAGCACTTTAACACGCAAGCAAATATGAAACGAACCACACTGCTACTCTGCACACTGTTGTCGCTGGCATTGCCAACCATTTCACAAGAACAACCGGCAACGCCAACGCATAGCATCGCGCAGACCTTCACCATCCCTACCCCAAACTACAAACTAAGTCCCTATACGGGACTTGACCGTCAGGGATGGATTGATGCAGCCGAGTGGCTGCTCAGCGGTGCATTCACCTACATCCGCTCCATTGACGATCCGATGTATTTTCCCAAGCAGCACGACAAGACCTATCCGCATGGTGATAGCGACGTACCTACAGCCAAGCTTGAAGGATTCTGCCGCACCCTCTTCGTAGCCGCACCACTACTGAAGGAGAAGCCCGACCTCACCCTCAACGGTATCCGCGTGGCCGACTACTACCGCCACCAGCTGCTATGCCTCACCAACCCCGAGAGTCCGAGCTACATCAAGCACCGCGCTCCCAACGGAGGGCCCAGTCAGATACTTGTCGAGTTCGGTGCTCTGGCCATCTCGCTCTCTACCGCCAAAGAGGTATTGTGGGATCCTCTATCACAGGAGCAGAAAGATGAGCTCGCCGCCACCATGCTCAGTTATGGCAATGGCCCCACCATCACCAGCAACTGGATGTTCTTCAACGTCTTCGTCATCAGCTTCTTCAAGGAACAAGGCTACGAGGTCAACGACTGGCGCCTCGAAGATTGCCTGAAGAAGCTCCTCGAACGCTACCGTGGCGAGGGATGGTACAACGACGATCCCGCCTACGACTATTACAGCATGTGGGCCTTCCAAATGTATGGCCCCATCTGGGCACAGATGTACGGACACTTCTACCCCGAATATGCCGAGCAGTTCATGAGAAACCAGCTCGACCTCGTGGACAACTATCCCTATATGTTCAGTGCCGATGGCCGCATGAACATGTGGGGACGTAGCATCCCCTACCGCTACGGTTCGGTAATACCTCTTGCCCTACTCGGCTACCACACCGACAAGGATATCAACTTCGGTTGGATGCGGCGCATAGCCTCGTCTACCCTGCTGCAGTTCATACAGCATCCCAACTTCTTAGAAGACAACGTACCCACTCTCGGATTCTACGGCCCTTTCGAACCTGCCGTACAGATCTACAGTTGTCGCGGTAGCGTATATTGGTGCGGCAAGGCTTTCCTCGCCTTGTTGCTCCCCGAGGACAATCCTTTCTGGACGGTCAAAGAGAACAACGGTCCATGGGGCAAGGAACTGAAGAAGAAGCATGTATACAACAAGTTCCAACCTGCCACCAACCTCCTCATCACCGACTACCCGAGTGTGGGCGGTGCCGAGATGCGCTCATGGTGTCATGAAACTGTAGCCGGTGACTGGCAGAAGTTCCGCAGTTCGGAGAACTACAATAAGCTGGCCTACCACACCGAGTTCCCTTGGATGGCCGACGGAAGGAACGGTGAAGTATCAATGAATTACGCCACGAAGAACGACCGCGGGCAATGGGAGGTTTTGCGCCTCTACACTTTCAAGAGTTTTGAAGAGGGTATCTACCGCCGTGATGCCGTACTCGAGACCAACCGCGAAGTGAAGTACTGCCTTGCCGACATCCCCTTACCTCACGGTGTGCTCCGCATCGACAAGGTATCAGTACCCACAGCTACTACCATCCGCCTCGGTCACTATTCATTGCCCAAGATTGACGACAAGCCCTTCAGCATAGAGGAGTGCCCTCAAGTGCCCCAAGCCACCATCATCGGCAACGGCGAATACAAACTCGCTACTGTCCCCCTCTATGGCTGGGACAAGACCTCGGTACACTACCCTACCGGTGTACACCCCATGAGTGAAGAGTGTAGCCTCATCGTAAATGAGAAGTTCGTAGAAAGTGAGCACATCATGGTGACCCTACACCTGTGGAAAAAGGGCAATAAACCCTTCACCAAGAAAGAACTCAGCCCCGTCAAAAACATCACCGTAACCGACGATCTCGGCTGTGTAGAAGTAACATTGTCTGACAATACTGTAAAGCAAGTGAAATTTTAGGCAGAATCTTTACATTCAAATGAATAAAGAGAGCTACACAAATACAGCTCTCTTATTTCATTTGAAAAAGTAATATTGCTATTCCTCCTTATTTCCTAAACGTATACGTCCAGTTTCGAGAGCAAGTTGCTCGTAGCGTTCTCGCAAACGAGGCATACGTGAAGCACGTATGGAAAGACGTATACGGCAGTCCATTTGGAAATCCTGCTCCACCACAACGGGAGCTTCTTCCTTGACGATACGCATAACTTCGTTCATCATTGGGTATTCGAAATATACATCAAGCGTGAGGTCTACAGTTTTTTCCACCACTTCAGCAACATCAAGTGCCTCGGCGGCAGCTGCCTTGTAGGCTACAATAAGTCCACCTGTTCCGAGTTTGATTCCACCAAAGTAACGCACCACGACAACGAGTATATCCGTCAGTTCGCGACTGTTTATCGCACCGAGAATGGGACGTCCTGCCGTGCCCGAAGGTTCACCGTTGTCGTTTGCGCGGAAATTGGTGCGCTCATGGCCGAGCATATAGGCATAGCATATATGACGGGCATCGAAGTATTTCTTTTGACACACAGCAAGATGCTCTTTGATTTCATCGAGCGTAGTCACAGGAAACGCCATGGCTATGAATTTGCTGCGCTTCTCGGTGAACACCCCTTCACAGGGGAACGCTATGGTTTTGAATGTGTCCATTTGAATGCAAAGATACAACAAGCCAAGAGAAAAGCCAAACAACAGTTGCTTTTTTCCTAATCGCAGTGTTCTTTCGTAAGACAGTCACTAAAAAAAGAGGCCCTCCATGACAGAACGCCTCTTTATCTCTCTGTATTTGTTACGAAAATCTTATCGTTTCACCAAGGACACCACTGTATTCCCCTCGGCATTGAGAAGATAGAGATTGTTGCCCTCAACCTTGAAGTCTACCACTTGACCCAATGCAGGAAGCAGAGCATCCTCTACGGTCATATCGGTACACATCATACGAGTGCTTCCCATAGCAGCAAACATAGGAACTTCGGGACTCACCTCAGCAGGCAATGCACCTGTCAGCTGGTTACATCCGGTGCAGCCGTATACCAATTGTTCTGCAATATCAAAACCAAGGAAGGCATCTACAGAGTCTGGAACTACCAATTCGCCTACCGACACGACATTCCACTCACCATTAAGTGCATTGAAACTCTTTTTACCCGCACAACTTACCATCACAACAACAGCCATCAAGGCTACAAACAAATTTGTTACTTTTTTCATCTTCTTACTTTCTATTATACATTACTACTAAAAAGGTTCTGTTCACTGTGCGAAGATACAAACTATTTTTGAAAAACCACAAAATAATGGAACAATCCGTCGGGCTTACACATTTTTTTTCTACTTTTGTAAAATCAACAATCCCGCATTATGAAACACACCATTGACTGCTTCGTACCAAGCATAAGCCATGCAGCAACACACAGCGAACTTACCGCATGCACAGCAATAAACAACGTGCAAACCTTAGAGACCGAGTTCCCGTTCATTCCTATGGAGCGCAACCTCTCGACTTCAACTCTGCAAAGTATTGCGGTGCAGAGTACGGGTGACTACACACTCCTCTACACTCATGCCGGCGACTTGCGTATAGGCTATCGCGCCATAGAGCGCATGCTGCGCACCGCTGTAGAGAGTAGGGCCGACTGGGTATATAGCCATCGCCATGTGGTAAAGCAAGGCGAGACCATTGCCGTACCTACCAACGAATATCAAGAAGGCAGCGTGCGCGATGACTTCGACTTCGGGCCTATAGTGCTGATACGTACCGAGATTCTGCGCCAATACCTCTCTACCCACCCCGAACCTATGCAGCATGCTGCACTCTACCAACTGCGCCTCTACATTAGCCGTGTGGGACGCCTCGTACATATCAACGAATACCTCTACACCGAGCACGAACATGACACACGCACCTCGGGCGAAAAGCAGTTTGACTATGTAGACCCGCGCAACCGTCAGATACAGTTAGAGATGGAAAAGTCATGCACTGCACACTTGAAAGCGATTGGTGCCTTCGTGAACTATCACAACCTGCAAAGAATAAATATCAATGCAGGTACTTTCCCCTACGAAGCAACCGTCATAATCCCTGTAAAGAATCGCGTTAAGACCATCGGTGATGCTATTCGTTCGGTGTTGGAACAGAAGACCGACTTCCCCTTCAACCTCATCGTGGTGGACAATCATTCCACAGACGGGACATCGGAGATTATAGAGGGTCTAAGTGGTTCAGTCCCCATCATCCACCTCATCCCTGAGCGTACCGACCTCGGTATCGGAGGTTGCTGGGACCTTGCCATACGCCACCCACAGTGTGGACGCTATGCTGTGCAGCTCGACAGCGATGACCTGTACAGTGACCCGCATACACTACAGAGAATTGCCGACACCTTCTGCCGCGAACAGTGCGCCATGGTAGTGGGAAGTTACCGCCTGTGCAACTTTGCCCTGGATACATTGCCTCCTGGCATCATCGACCACCGCGAGTGGACCGAGGAGAATGGTATGAACAATGCTCTGCGCATCAATGGTCTCGGTGCTCCACGTGCCTTCTACACTCCTATTATCCGTGAAATAGGGTTTCCCAATGTGAGCTACGGCGAAGACTATGCCGCGGGCATTGCTATCAGCCGACAATATCGCTTGGGACGTATCTACGAACCTATCTATCTCTGTCGTCGCTGGGAGGGTAATAGCGATTCGGCTCTCAGCCCCGAGCGCGTGGCTACACACAACCACTACAAAGACAGTCTTCGCACACAGGAGATACGGGCAAGAAAGAGGAATTAAAAGTAAGAGGTTAACGATAACGTTGACGATAACTTCCATCCGGAGGACAACTTTAAATTTTCAATTTTCAACTTTCAATTTAAGATGGCTGACAACTATTTAGAGAAGAAAATGGAGGAGTACCGCTCACGCATCACAGTATCCAAGAGCACCTCTGCTATACCCTTCAACCGCCTGTTGCTGCTCAATCGCAGCTACCGCGGATACGACCAACGCCGCACAGTATCCGAGGAGGAGCTACGACGCATCATCAGTGTGAACACCCGCCTTGGTTCGGCACGCAACCAGCAATGCTTGCGCTTCCGCATGGTGACAGTCAACGAGTCACACAAGGTTTTGCCTTATATCAAGCTCGGAGGCGCATTGTCCGAGCTTCACCTACCCATCGAAGGAACAGAGCCACAAGCTTTCATCATCGTATGCAGTACAATAGAGGAGAACAAATGGGTGGACATTGATCTGGGTATCTCGGCGCAGAGCATGATGCTGAAAGCTACCGAGATGGGGCTGAACGGCATCTGCATCGGAACGTTCAACGCGCAAGCCATCACCGAAGCCTTCTCGCTCCCCTACACTCCCCTACTCATCGTAGCCATTGGCAAAGGAGCCGAACAGATACAGCTTACCGAGATTGCCGAGACAGATAGTCATACCTACTACCGTACCGAGGGAATACACTATGTACCCAAAGTGAAACTTGAAGATTTAATACTATGAAAACCCTGCTCATCGCCATCGGAAAGACTGACAACAAGTACCTCACCGCCGCCTTGGACGACTACCTGGGACGCGCCAATCACTATGCTCCCATAGAAATGAAGATTATCCCCGACATACGGGATGTGAAGAATCTCTCACAGGAACAGCAGAAAGTGCGTGAAGGCGAACTGATACTGAAGAACATACAGCCCGGTGACCATGTGATATTACTCGACGAGGGTGGCAAGGAGTTCACCTCGGTAGGCTTTTCTGACTGGCTGCAACAGCGCATGAATACCGTGTCGCGCCGCTTGGTTTTCGTCATCGGTGGTCCCTACGGTTTCTCTGAGGCAGTGTATAGTGCCGCACAGGGCAAGATATCGCTTTCGCGCATGACCTTCTCGCATCAGATGGTACGCGTCATCTTCGCTGAACAGTTCTACCGGGCGCTTTCGATACTGAATAATCTACCTTATCATCATGTATGAATGCATGTCACCTAAGTCGAGCCATACTCACACTGGCTGTTAAATGGAGATTCTAATCAATGAACATCACTCTATAAATACAGACCAAACTCATGAATACAGTAGTACAAGTAAAGGATAAAAAATTTGCCTTATACATACCAGAAAATGCAATCAAGGCCCGGGTGAAGGAGATAGCCACAAAGATTGATGAAGACCTGAGGAAGAAGAATCCCCTATTTCTTGTCATCCTCAACGGTTCGTTCGTCTTTGCAGCTGACCTTCTCCGCAATCTCAACTTCCCCTGTGAAATCACGTTCGTCCGTCTGTCATCATATGAGGGCGACCACAGCACAGGCGATGTAAAACAACTCATCGGATTGAAGGAGAATGTTGAGGGACGTACCGTCGTCATCATCGAAGACATCATCGAATCGGGCTACACCATGAAGGAGATGCTCCATATCCTTGACGAGAAGAACCCCAAGGAGGTGTACATCACATCACTCTTCGTAAAGCCAGAATGCCTGAAAGTAGACTTGAAGATAGACTACCGTTGCTTCGACATCGAGAATGACTTTATTGTGGGATATGGACTCGATTATGACCATGAGGGACGCAATCTCCCCCACATCTACCAAGTGATAGAGTAATCTTGCTACTCCATGTGTGTGTGTCAAAACTATCGACACACACACTCTTTTTTACAATCTTTATAAAGATTTGCGTGATGCACTGCGAATTAACATTGCTTATTCGCTCGTTTCTTCGTATCTTTGCATTCTATACTGAATTCATGTACTATCCAATAAACTAAAACAACAAAAAAAACAATGACACAACAACTGCAACAAACCTTGCGCGATTCGAAGGCGGCCCGCTGGACGGCGCTCATCATCGTGTCGCTCACCATGATGATGGCCTATTTCTTTACCGATGTGATGGGTCCCCTCGAGGCTCCGCTCACTACGAAAGGTCGGCTGGTATATTTCGATGACGGCACCTACCTTGCTGCCGACTCGCTGGCCAAGATAAGCCTCACACCCATTCTCAACGAGGAGGATATCGTTGTGGGCAATACTTACTGCATGGAGTATGCCGACAGCGAGGGTGTCACCGTAACTAAGGAGGCTACCGTGACCTCCACCATCAAGGGGCTCGGCTGGGGTAGTGATGACTACGGTATCTTCTCAGGTTCCTACGGGTATATCAACGTGTTCTTATTCATGCTCTTCTTCGGCGGTCTCATCCTCGACAAAATGGGTGTGCGCTTCACGGGTATCATGAGCACGGGACTCATGTTTGTTGGTGCTGCTATCAAGTGGTATGCTGTGGACAATAGTTTCAGCGGTGAAGTCTTCGGACTTCCTACTCAGGTGGCTGTTGCCTGCCTCGGTTTTGCTATCTATGGCATGGGTGCAGAGATCGCGGGCATCACCGTGACGAAGGTGATTGCCAAGTGGTTCAAGGGGCATGAGATGGCTCTTGCCATGGGGCTACAGGTAGCACTTGCGCGTGTAGGTACCGCCTTTGCGCTGTTCTTCGCGCTGCCTATAGCGCAGCGTTACGGTCTGGTGTCATCGCCCGTCATGCTTGGTGCGTCGGCCCTGTGCATCGGTTTGCTCTCCTACATTGTCTATTGTGTCATGGATAAACGTCTCGACACCTCCCTTGCCGGTCAGGACGATGAGGCCGATGCTGAGGAGCAGTTTAGGTTCAGTGACCTGAAATATATCTTCTGCAACAAGGGTTTCTGGCTTATTACTCTGCTGTGTCTCATCTTCTACTCGGCAGTGTTCCCTTTCCTCAAGTTTGCCACCAACTTGATGATTATCAAGTATGGTGTCAGCCCCAGCCTTGCCGGCATGATTCCGGGACTGCTGCCCTTCGGTACCATCTTGCTCACTCCGTTGTTCGGCTCTATGTATGACAAGATGGGCAAGGGTGCCACGCTCATGATTATTGGCTCGGTGCTACTTACCGTGGTTCATGTGCTGTTTGCACTGCCAGTGTTGGGTGTGTGGTGGTTTGCCGTCATCGTAATGATACTGTTGGGTATTGCCTTCTCGCTTGTCCCCTCAGCCATGTGGCCTTCGGTGCCTAAGATTATCCCGATGAAGCAGTTGGGCTCGGCCTATGCCATCATATTCTATATTCAGAATATCGGTCTCTCCATGGTGCCCGTGCTCATCGGCAAGGTCATTGCTGCCAGCACCGCTAATGGCACTACCGACTACACGTGGCCTATGTCTATCTTTGCCACTTTTGGTGCCGTCGCCATTGTTATCTCTGTGCTGCTCAAGATGGCCGACAAGAAGCATGGCTACGGTCTTGAGAATAGTAATATCAAGGATAATGATAGAGTAGAGTAATGGAGATAACCCCCATCGCCCATTTTCGTAGCGCCTTCCCTACCAAGTTCGGCATACCGCGTCAGAGCGGTATCGTAAACGAACTGCGAGGGAGTATCGTCTTCGAGCCTGCCTACCGCAATGCCGATGCCTTGCGTGGACTCGAGGGTTTCGACTACGTGTGGATTGTATGGGAGTTCTCGGCCAACAAGAGCGTCGAAGAGCGCGGAATCGCCACGTGGCAGCCCACCGTGCGGCCGCCCTTGCTCGGTGGCAACACACAGATGGGTGTCTTCGCCACCCGCTCTCCCTACCGCCCCAACCCTCTGGGACTGTCATCGGTAAAGATTGAGCGTATAGAACCGGGCGGTAAGGAGGGACCCACCATCCACGTACTCGGTGCCGACCTCATGGACGGCACGCCCATCTACGACATCAAGCCCTACGTGACCTATGCCGACAGCCACCCCGAGGCACGCAGCGGATTTGTAGACGGACGCCGTTGGCAGGAACTGCAAGTCGAGTTCCCCGAACATCTACAGGAATACTTCACCCCCAAGAGCCTTGCAGCCCTCACCCGAGTGCTCGCCCTCGACCCGCGTCCTCAGTATCAGGACAATCCTGAGAAGATATACGGTATGCCCTACGAGGGGTACGACATTCGCTTTCGTGTGGCCGACGGAGTGCTCACGGTAGTGAGTGTTGAACGTTTAACGATTAAGGATTAATGAGAACTACCATTCGGAGACAACTTTTATTTTTCTACTTCAAAAAGTTATGATTACCTTTCCCCACGCCAAGATCAACATCGGCTTGCAAGTGACTGAGCGCCGCCCCGACGGGTATCACAACCTCGACACCGTGTTCTACCCCATCCCCATCCACGATGCCTTAGAGGTGATAGTGGCCGAGGGAGCCGACTATGACTGCCGTCTCCACATCAGCGGCATAGAGATTGCAGGCGACCCCGACACCAACCTCGTGGTGCGTGCCTACCGCCTCCTTGCTGCCGACTACTCCCTACCCTCGGTAGATATCTATCTGCACAAGCATATCCCCACAGGAGCAGGCTTGGGTGGCGGCTCTGCTGATGCCGGCTTCATGCTGCGCCTGCTCAATGAGATGTTCGCGCTGGGTATCACCACCGAGCAACTCGAAGCCTACGCCGCGAAGCTTGGGGCCGACTGCCCTTTCTTCATCACCGGCTGCCCCGTATATGCTACAGGCATCGGTAATGAATTTCACCCTATCGGTCTCGACCTCAGCGCATGGCACATCGTCGTGGTGAAGCCCGATGTCTTTGTATCAACCAAGGAGGCCTACTCCATGGTACATCCCGAGAAGCCCGTGGTGACGCTCGACAAGAAAATCACCCAACCCATCGCCGAGTGGAAGGACACCATCAGCAACGACTTCGAGAAGGGCATCTTTGCCCTGCATCCCGAACTGGCCGACATCAAGGCAAAGCTCTACTCATTGGGTGCCAAGTATGCCGCTATGAGCGGATCGGGCTCCGCCCTATTCGGCCTCTTCGAAGCGCCTATAGCAGGCATAGAGCAACACTTCGAAGGGTGTTTCTGCGAGCAACAGAAGTTGGCGGTGTAACGGACCACCTTGAGCTAACGTATACAACAATAAATTAAGAGGGGGCTTCGTCAATTGACAGGTTTAGTGCAAAGGAACAAAAGTCGTCGTTCATGATTTGTTTTGTTTGTTTTTTCCCACTTTCTCCATTCAACGAAATTTTTATATCTTTGAGGTAAACCGCGAAGATACTTCCACTCTCAGTGATAAATATTCAAGCAAGCTTGATATTTCTCGTTCGTTTATTAGTATCTTTGAGGTAACCTTCGAAGATACTTGCACTCGCTGGGAAAAATACTGAAGTGAACTTCGTATTTTTCGCTCGTTTATTCGTATCTTTGTGATTAAATTCAGAAAAGGATGGAACTCACTATTGCAGAATACATCATAGGAGGAGGCGTCGGATTGCTCACACTCGTCCAATTGCTCTACCTATTTATTATATACAACGCACCACACCGTCGCTGTGTGGCCGAACGGAAAGGGGAATCCGCCCCGTCGGGTCATCCCGGCCTATCGGTGGTGATTTCCGCCTCGGACCAGGAGACATTGCTGGCCAAGCATCTGCCACGTATCCTCGAACAGAACTATCCTGACTTTGAGGTTATCGTGGTAGACGATAACTCAAAAGACGACACCAAGGAGCTGCTCGAACGTCTTGCCAAGCAGTATCCACACCTCTACATGACGCATACCTCGGACAGCATACGCTACATCAGCCACAAGAAACTGGCACTCACGCTCGGCATCAAGGCTGCCAAGAAGGAGTGGGTGGTGTTCATCGAGCCCGACTGCTATCCCATAAGCAATCAGTGGCTGGCCCGACTGGCACGCCATTGCACCGACTCGGTTGATGTGGTATTGGCCTACAGCAACTATGAGCGCAAGCCAGGATTCGCCAACCTTTGCTACATGTACGACACCCTATTGCAACAACTGCGTATACTCGGACTCACCCTGCGTGGCAAGGGATACATGGGCATAGGACGCAACATGGCATACCGTCGCGAACTGTTCTTCACCCATAAGGGATACAGCCGCCACCTCGACCTCGAGCGTGGCGAGGACGACCTCTTCATCAACGAGCACGTACCCGCACACCGCATCACAGCCGACATCAATGCTGAGTCGGTAGTGCGCTGCACCTCCACAAGCGGCCGTACATGGAGAAACGACAAGCTGATACGCCTCTTCATCCGCCAAAAAATACACGGCATAGCTCCCTATCTGCTCGGAGGAGACACCTTCACGCGTGTACTATTATATATAGCCACCTGGGCAGGTGTTGCCACGGGCATCATCAGGCAGGCATGGTGGCTCGTAGCCACAGCTGCTGTGCTATGGCTGTTGGTGCTCGGACTACGCATCCTCGTACTGCACCGTACAGCACATGACCTCGGCGAGCGCAGATACAATGTATCACTCGTCCTGTTCGACCTAATACAACCCTGTTGGGAACTCTACTTCCGCCTGCGATTGAGGCTCATGCCCAAAGATATGCACATGAGACGCAAGGTATGAAGAGAATGAAGAGTGAAAATTCATAAATAATAAATCATTAACAAGCCTATGCGCATCGACATACTCACCGTACTACCCGAAATGATTGAAGGCTTCTTCAACTGTTCCATCATGTCACGTGCCAAAAAGAAGGGACTGGCCGATATCGTCATCCACAACATACGCGACTACACCACCGACAAACACCGCCGTACCGATGACTACCCCTTCGGAGGATGTGCCGGCATGGTGATGAAGATAGAGCCCATCGACAACCTCATCACCAAGCTCAAGAACGAACGCCACTACGATGAAGTCATCTACACCTCTCCCGACGGTGAGCAGTGGAACCAGAAGATGGCCAACAGCATGTCGATGTATGAGAACATCATCATCCTCTGCGGACACTTCAAGGGCATCGACTATCGCATACGAGAGCATCTCATCACCAAGGAGGTGAGTATAGGCGACTACGTGCTCACAGGAGGCGAACTGGCTGCCGCTGTTATGGCCGACAGTTTGGTACGCATCATCCCCGGCGTCATCGGTGATGAACAATCGGCTCTCTCCGACTCGTTCCAGGACAACCTGCTGGCTCCGCCCGTATACACCCGCCCCGCCGAATACAAAGGTTGGCGCGTACCCGATGTTCTGCTCTCGGGACACGAAGCCAAAATCCGTGAATGGGAGTTCCAACAATCATTGGAACGCACCCAACGTTTGAGACCCGACCTACTGGAAGAGATATAAGAAGTTGTTTGGATTCTACCGCTAATAGGTTTTTGTTGTACTTTTACCTTTAGTGAAGTTGCTACGCTCTGCAGAGCCAGCAAGCAGTCTTTGCTCTCGCTTAATCGCAACTTTCTGTTTATTTGATGCTCTTTTTGCCACCTTTACACTCTTTGTTCTTACAAATAAACCACTATTTGCTGCGAACAAACAGTGCAAATCTACTCAAAAACAGTTCTCAACTAAACTTGAAATGAAATCCAAACAACTTCTAAGAGAATACCGACCTTACAGTTCCCGTTTTGCACATTCGGGGCATAGTCCTTTCATCACTAAGCTTGATTCTTTGACGACAAACCCTTCGGGGTGCGGAACGATCGAAGTATCAATGTCTTTTATGCAGAATGTCTGTCCGCACAAAGTACAGGTAAAGTGAATATGAGAGGTGTGCATCGAAGCACATTCACACTTGCAATAAATCCTTGAGCCGCTCCCATTATCCACATCATGCAGGAGCTTGCGCTCCAGAAACAGTGTCAAAGTACGGAAGAGAGTCGATTTGTCCACTGTCGCCAGCCAGCCTTCCATATCGGCAAGCGTAAAGGGATGATTATAGGCAATAATCTCTCTCATCACCATAATCCTTATGGCTGTGGGCTTGATTCCTGCACCTGCAAGCATATTCTCTATTTGTTCCATACTGCAAAGATAGGTTATTTTATTGATTTGACTGCTTCCATCGCAAGCTTAATTATCGGCGATGATGCGTGCATTATCCACCTCTTGACCTTTTTCGATCAGGGTGATGTTGTATACACCCGATGCGGTCGGTAGTTACGGGCACAGAGGTTTGGCCAACCTCTACCAGGCGGTGGCCGATGGCGCGACCGTTACTGTCGGTGATGATGAATTCGCCACCGTTCTTTGCAATCTCGGCATTGAGGGTTAGACTGTGTCAGGACCCCACGTTGGGCATACGCTCCAGGACAGAAGGCAGGGAAGGTGTATATAAAAAGGTAAAAACTCGGAGCCAAGCACTTGTGTGTTGCATTTTTTTTGTAATTTTGCAACTTAGTACATATAACTATATCACATAGCGTATGAACAGATTATTCAGACACATCTTACCGATACTCCTCATGGCCGTCATGGCACAGGGAGCCATGGCACAGAGCGAAGGGCATTTTTACCACACCGTTACCAAGGGGCAGGGCCTCTACTCCATCTCACGCATGTATGGAGTGACCGAGGCGGACATCATCGCGCTGAACCCGGGAAGCGAAACGGTAATCAAGGTGGGACAGCAGTTGCGCATACCGCAGACGAAGCAGACAAGTACGACCCATGTACAGCAGGCACAAGCAGGCGGCGAGCGATTCCACACCATCAAGACGGGCGAGACGCTATACCGCCTCACCGTAATCTACGGGCTCACGGCACGCGAGATATGCAACGCCAACCCCGGGCTGAGTGCCGAGAACTTCAAGGTGGGACAGGTAATCGTCATCCCTGAGAAGAAGGAATCCGCCCAGCAACCTTTGCAGCCCAAAGAGGTGACCGAGCCCAACCCCATAGCTACACAAGCCGTGCAGAGCACGCAGCAGAGCACCGGCAAGGATGACAACTGCAAGACCACGCACTTGGTGAAGCGCAAGGAGAACATCTACCGCATCAGCCGCATCTACGGCATCACCGAGCTGGAGTTGGTGAACGCCAACCCGCAGCTGCGTGAGCGCAAAATGCAGAAGGGCGAGGTGCTGTGCATCCCCTACTCCAAGGCCGAGTTGGCCAAGCGCCCCACAAAGCCCACAAAGCAGGAAGAGGAGGTGCCCGTAGTCACCATCCCCACCAACGAGGAGCTGTTTGCCGACTCTCGAAAAGAGGGAGAGCAGATAGAGCAGATTAAAGTCGCCGTGATACTCCCCTTCATGCTGGGCGACAGCATCACGAGCGACCAGATGAAGATGGTGGAGTTCTACGAAGGCATGCTACTGGCACTCGACAGCCTGAAACGTGAGGGCGTGTCTGTAGACCTGCACATGTATGACTCGGGCAACAAATGGAAGTCCATCGCCCCTATCCTCTCGCGCCCCGAGATGCAGAAGATGAACCTCATCATAGGTCCCGTATACGACCAGCACATCGCCGAGGCTGCCGCCTTTGCCGAAAGCAACGGCATCCGCATGGTCGTTCCCTTTGCCCGACAGGTCGACGCCGTATTCACCAACCCCTACATCTATCAGGTGAACACTCCGCAGAGCTACTTTTACTCCGAGGTGTACGATCGCTTCTTCATGCAGTTCCCCCACCCCAATGTCATCTTCTTCGAGTCGCCTGAGGAGAAGGACGATGACCTCATCGGCGGATTCAAGCGCGAACTGAGCTACCGCAACGTGCCCTACACCGTACTGCTGGCCGATACCGCCACCAACAAGGACACCATCATGGCCCACCTCGACATAGAGCGGCAGAATATCCTGATGATGACCTCGGAGAAGAGCGGCAGCCTCAACAACATGATCCCCATATTCCAACTCTTGGTGCGCGATACCGCCTCCACGAAGTACGACAAGCACCTCTTCGGCTACCCGCAGTATCAGGTATACACAAACAACCACCTGGCGTCGTTCTACGAGATAGACACCTACTTTTACTCCTCGTTCTACACCAACAACCTACTGCCCGAGGCCAAGGCCTTCCACCAGAAGTACCGCCGCACCTACAGCAAGGAGATCGTAAACCGCTACCCCAAATATGCGATACTGGGCTTCGACATCGCCTATTACTTCCTCAAGGCCATGCACCTCTACGGCACAGACATAGACAACCGCATCGGTGAGATGAAGTACACTCCCCTACAGACGGGCTTCAAGTTTGAGCGCGTCAACAACTGGGGCGGTTTCATCAACCGCAAGGTATTCTTCGTGCACTTCTCCAAGGACTACGAACTGCAAACCATCGACTTCGACTGATGAGACGCCTGCTGATGCCCCTCTTCTGCATGCTGCTGAGTACAGCCGCTGTTGCTCAGGTAGGCGAACTGCGCAGCAACCTCGCCATAGGCTTCAACGGAGGCTACAACCTGAGCAAGGTGGACTTCAGCCCCACCATCAAGCAGAACCTGCAACCCGGACTCACGGGCGGATTCACCGTGCGCTACACTACCGAGAAGTACTTTGCACTCATCTGTGCCGCACAACTTGAAGTCAACTTCGCACAGCGTGGATGGAACGAACTCATTGATGACGGCAGCAACAACACCTACACCCGCACCACCAACTACGTGGAAATACCCTTCTTCGCCCACCTCGGATGGGGTAAGGAGGAGCGCGGGCTACAGTTCTTCGTCAATGCGGGTCCACAGTTCGGACTCTTCCTCGACGATGAGGAGCACTACGGCTACTCCGGGGAGCACCCCTGGGACGAGAGCCACCGCCCCAACAACATCATCGAGCAGTACGGCAAGGAGGTAGAGAACACCCTCGAATACGGTATCGCCGGAGGCCTCGGCATGGAACTGAAGACTGGCATCGGCAACTTCATCATCGAAGGCCGCTACTTCTTCGGACTCTCCGACATGTTCGGCAACGCCAAAGCCGATCCCTTCGGTCGTTCGGCTAACACTACGATTACAGGAAAGATATCGTACCTAATAGACATTACCAAATAATGTTCATAAGATAACACCCAACATACAATATGAGAAGCAACAAACGCCACGGCAAAAAGGGTCCCAACCAGATATTCCACTACTCACCTGTAGAAGACACCACCCTGCTGCCTTTCCTCTACACCATACTTGCTCCCAAGAGCAAGAGCGACATCAAGTCGATGCTCGCCCACAATCATGTGGCAGTCAACGGACAGCCTCTCACGCAGTTCGACACCCCGCTCACACCACGCGACAAGGTTTCGGTTAACTTTACCCGCCCCTTCGCTGTACTGCGCGGCGGACAGCTCCACATCATCTACGAAGACAAATATCTTGTTGTGGTAGAGAAAGCTGCCGGATTGCTCTCCATGGGACGCGACACCAATAAAAAAACCGCCCATAGCCTGCTCACCGACTACCTGAAACAGAAGGACTCACGCGCTACAGCCTACATCTGCCATCGACTGGATCAGTATACCTCGGGCATCATCATCTTTGCCAAGGACCCCGACACACAGCGTGAGCTGCGCTACAACTGGGACAACTATATCCGTGAGCGCTCCTACACTGCCGTCGTAGAGGGATGCCCCGAAGAGGAACGCCAAGAACTGCGCCATTACCTCGTGGAGAACAACAATAATATGATGGTATACGTAGCACGCAAACCCGACGAGGGACGCCTTGCCGTAACACGCTACCACGTAGTACAGGCCAATGCCTATCACGCCCTGCTCGACGTGCAGATATTCACCGGACGTAAGAACCAGATACGCGTACAACTGGCCGACATCGGACATCCCGTAGCCGGTGACCGCAAGTATGGCGGACGTACCAACCCCATTGGCCGTCTCATGCTGCACAACCACCGCCTTGCACTCGTACATCCGGTCACGGGCGAACTGCTCCGCTTCGAGGCTCCCATACCCACAAGTTTCCGCAAGGTAGTGCAGAGCAACGAGTAAGCCACTTTCACCTTTCAGAGTCGCAACTAAGCGAGAGCAAAGATTGTCTGCAAACTCTGCCGAGCGATGCGACTTCAACGAAGTTAACCATCACCTTTCAACTGTACTCATGACCACACTCATACACCAAGCCACTATCGTAAACGAAGGCGAACAATACATCGGTAGCGTACTCATAGAAGATCAACGCATAGCGGCCATCATCCGCGACACCGACATCACCGGCCTCACCGCCGACCATATCATCAATGCCGAGGGGCAATACCTCATCCCCGGCTGCATCGACGACCACGTGCACTTCCGCGACCCGGGACTGACACAGAAGGCCGACATGCACACCGAAAGCCGTGCCGCAGCACGTGGCGGAGTGACCTCCGTGATGGACATGCCCAACTGCAACCCACAAACTACGACGATAGAGACTTTGGAAGCCAAGTTTGCCGATGCCAAGAAGAAGTGCTTGGTGAATCACTCTTTCTACCTCGGCGCTACCACAAGCAACATTGAGGAGATACGTTGCGTAAACCCTCAGACGGTATGTGGCGTGAAGCTCTTCATGGGCAGTAGCACAGGCGGCATGCTCGTCGATGTGGATGAGCGCATCGAACAGATTTTCCGCGAGTCGCCCACCCTCATCGCCCTGCACTGTGAGGACCAGAACATCATCTCGGCCAACACCGCCAAATATAAGGAAGAGACCGCAAGTGATGATCCCGACGTATCGTACCACCCCCTCATCCGCAGCACCGAGGCCTGCTACCGCTCTACCGCCAAGGCCGTGGAGCTGGCACGCAAGACAGGCGCCAAGATACACATCATGCACATCAGCACAGCCCGCGAACTGGAGCTGCTACAGCAAGGCAACCTCAGCGACAAGCATATCACTGCCGAGGTATGCTTGCCTCACCTCTACTACACCGATGCCGACTATGCCACCTATGGCACTCGCATCAAGTGCAACCCAGCCGTGAAGACGGCCGACGACCGCAATGCACTGCGTGAGGCATTGCGCACAGGTCTCGTCGATGTTATCGGTACCGACCATGCACCTCACCTCCCTACCGACAAGGTAGGAGGTTCACTGAAAGCCGCATCGGGCATACCCACCATACAGTACGTATTGCCCGCCATGCTCGAACTGGCCGACGAGGGCATCATCACCCTCCCCGAGGTAGTCGAGAAGATGGCCCACAACCCTGCTATATTATATAAAGTAAAGGAGCGCGGCTTCATCCGCGAAGGCTACCACGCCGACCTCGTGCTCGTGCGTCCCGATGCGCCCCACACCGTCACCACCGGGGAGATAGAAAGCAAGTGCGCTTGGAGTCCCTTCGAGGGCCATACCTTCCGTTGGGACATCACCCATACCTGGGTCAACGGCCACGCCGTATATGCCGACGGAGCGTTCGATGAGAGCAAGAAAGGCCAGCGTCTTGAGTTCTGCCGATGAGACGAGCACTCACCTACACCGTCCGCGAAGTAGCCCCCTACATCAACTGGCTGTACTATTTCCACACCTGGGGTATGGAGCCGCGCTTTGCCTCCGTAGCCGACGTACACAATTGTCCTTCGTGCCGCGCCACATGGATAGCCGCCTTTCCTTCCGAGGAGCAAGCCAAGGCCCGCGAGGCCATGAAGCTCTACGACGAAGCCATGGAGTTGCTGCGCCAATGGGCCGACGAGCCTATCTGTCATGCCCTGTTCCTCCTTTCCGAAGCCTATAGCGAGGGCGACGACATCGTCATCGACGGCACTATACGCATCCCCTTCCTACGCCAGCAGCATGCCGGCAAGAAGGGCTACACCCTTTGCTTGAGCGACTTCATAAGAGAAACGTCACCCCTACCCGAACAAAACGATAGAGACATCACCAATACCATAGGCATATTTGCCACCACGGTGTCGCATCCGTCCAACTTTCATCTTTCATCTTTCAATTTTCAACTTTCAATTTTAACAGACCGCCTTGCCGAGGCTACTGCCGAGAAACTGCACGAGGAGGTGCGCAAGCACTATTGGGGCTACGCCCCCGACGAGCGGTTCACCATGCGTGAACTGCACGAAGAGCGTTTCCAGGGCATACGTCCCGCCATAGGCTACCCCAGCCTGCCCGACCAGTCGATAAACTTTCTGATTGATCAATTGCTACATCTCAGCGACATAGGTGTCACCCTCTCCGAGAACGGAGCCATGCACCCACACAGCACGGTCTCGGGCTTCATGTTTGCCCACCCCAAGGCACAATATTTTTCAGTAGGTAACATTAGCGAGGAGCAACTCACCGACTACGCCAAGCGACGAGGCATCGACATCCTTCAAACTAAAAAATTTCTAACAGCCATCATTACTTAGCCTTAATCCTGCTAACCTAATCAGGGTTTTAATAGTTAACGTGAATTCTATTTAATTTTAGAATAGTCCACTCATGAGCAAGTTTTTTGTAAAAAAAAACTTTATCTTTCGTTATTACAAGAAAAAGAATTACTTTTGTTGTTAAAACTAATAAAAATTAAAAATAAGAGAAAAAAATTATATTACTATATTCCCTTTTGCTTCATTAAACACACAACACATACCGTATGGCTATCAAGAATAATGTAATGATTGTGCGTCAGAAACTGCTGACGAGACTGGTGAGCCTTTGGAACGAGGGTGAGTTTGTAGAGAATATCGACCGCGTTCCCCTCGAGTTTGTACCTCGCAGTTCGAAGCACAGCGGACGTTGCTGCATCCACAAGAAGCGTGCCGTATTGAAGTACAAGTCGCTACCGCTCCTGGGTTACGACATGACCGATGAGACAGATGAGTTGACCCCCTTGGCTGACTATGCAAAAATGGCGCTCAATCGCGACAAGATAAAGGACAACATCATGTGTGTCATCGACGAAGCCTGTTCATCGTGCGTACGCACCAACTATGCCATCACCAACCTCTGTCGCGGCTGCGAGGCCCGTGCCTGCGAACATGCCTGTCCCAAAAATGCGATTGAGTTTGACCCCGAGACCTCGCAGGGACGAATCAACCACTCGATGTGTATCAGCTGCGGAAAGTGCTACGCTGCATGCCCCTACCACGCCATCGTGTACATTCCCGTACCTTGCGAAGAGGCTTGCCCCGTGGGTGCCATTTCCAAGGATGAGTATGGTGTAGAGCATATCGACGAGACCAAGTGCATCTATTGCGGCAAGTGCATGAACGCCTGCCCCTTTGGTGCCATCTTTGAGATTTCTCAGGTGTTTGACGTATTGCAGGCCATACGCCGTGGCGAAGAGGTAGTTGCCATGGTTGCTCCCTCTATCCTGTCACAGTACAACGCTCCCATCGAGCAGGTATACGGGGCCATCAAGGCCATCGGTTTCAAGGATGTCATCGAGGTAGCCCGCGGTGCCGAAGTGACCACCGAGAAGGAGGCCCACGAGTTTGCCGAGAAGATGCAGGAGGGCCAGCCCTTCATGACCACCTCGTGCTGTCCCTCGTATATAGAGATGACGCGTAAGCACGCGCCCGACCTACAGAAGTACGTATCATCGACCTACTCGCCCATGATCTATACGGCCGATATTGCCCGCGAACAGTACCCCAATGCCAAGCTCGTCTTCGTAGGTCCCTGTATCGCCAAGCGCAAGGAGGCACGACGCGAAGACCTTGAGGGCAAGGTAAACTTCGTACTCACCTTCGAGGAAATCCACGCCATATTTGCCGGCATGAACATCGAGCTCGGTACCAGCAACGTACATTCCGTTGACTGTTCATCGTGCCGCGCCGCCCACGGCTTTGCACAGAATGGCGGTGTCACCGGTGCCGTGAAAGAGTTTGTAGGCGACAAGTTTAACTTCACCGACCTGCAGATTGCCGGCCTCAACAAGAAGAGCGTAGCCCTGCTCAAGGCCTATGGCAAGACCGGCAAGTGCCCGGCCCAATTCATCGAGGTCATGGCATGTGAGGGCGGTTGCATCTCAGGCCCGAGCGTACACACCGCCTATGGCGATGGCAAGAAGACCTTCGATGCGGAGTTAAAGAAGCGTTAGTTCTTTTTTAAGACGACTGACAAAGTTGCGATTGAGTGCCGACGCGGAGTATTAGCGTCGGTTGCGACGACTGAGCCTTTAGGCTCGTAAAGGAGTACTGCTTGCAGGCTCTGCCGAGCGTAGCAACTTCAACGAAGTTAACGGACAATGGACGATAGGCTTTCATCCGAACGGTGACTTTAATCTGTTGTCCGTTGTCCATAGACTAAAAAAAAGCATGAAGGAACTGATAGAGCGGTTAGCATCCCAGCATAAACTCGAAACCACAGCAATGGCACAGTTGCTGCACAGCGCAGCTAACGACGATGCCACGCTCACGCTCCTTCGCGACACAGCCGTCCGGACTGCCCGTGAGCAGTTCGGACGTGGTGTATACATACGCGGCCTCATCGAGCTGTCGAGCTACTGCCACCGCGACTGCCTCTACTGCGGTCTTCGCCGCAGCAACCGCAGTGCCGAGCGCTACCGCCTCACCCAAGAAGAGGTGCTCGCCTGCTGTGCCGAGGGCTACCGCCTCGGCTTTCACACCTTCGTGCTGCAAGGTGGCGAAGATGCTACTCACACCGATGAATGGCTCGTACCGCTCATCCGCCAGATACGCACCCTCTACCCCGATGTTGCCATCACCCTCTCATTGGGCGAGCGCAGCGAGGAGTCTTATAATAGATTACGCGAGGCCGGTGCCAACCGCTACCTCTTGCGCCACGAAGCCGCCAATGCCGAACTTTACGACTCGCTCCACCCCCATGGCCGTGGGCAGCATCACCGTCTCGCCTGTGCCGAAGCGCTGCACCGTGCCGGCTACCAGGTAGGATTGGGCATGATGGTAGGTGTCAAGGGACAGACCATCGGGCACCTCGTGGAAGACTTGGAACTGATGGCCACAATGCGCCCCGAGATGGTAGGCATAGGTCCTTTCATCCCCCACCACTCTACCCCATTGGGTATCGAGCCCGCAGGCGACTTGCACCTCACGCTCGCCACCATCGCCATTGCCCGACTGCTATTGCCGGGTGCCCTCATCCCCTCCACCACAGCCCTCGCCACCCTATCGTCCACGGGCCGTATAGAAGGCATCCTCTCGGGCGCCAACGTGGTGATGCCCAACCTTTCGCCCTCTGACGTGAGAGCCAAGTATGCCATCTACGAGAACAAAGCCGCATGGGCCGCCGAAGCCGCCGAGGGACTGTCTGCATTAGAGAGCGAGCTACACGCCATCGGCTACCACATCGACTACGGGCGGGGAGACTACTATGATTAGTTTCTATTCAGACATCCCAACATTCCACTATCCCTGCAGCGACAGACAACATTTCCGGTTTGCCAGCATCCACCCAACGGAAATTTCCGGGGGCCTCTACGCAGCGAATATGGTGCTTGGGGGAATGTTGCCAATAGAAGTTGGTAATGGAGAATATCTCTCCCTGTTGTTCCAGTAGAGGGAAGAGGGACGAAGAAATGACGTGTATGCCAGCAAAAGCACGCAAGCGGCACACCCCGTTATCTTCGTTGAGCCTTTCGAGCGTGGCTTGCAAACCGTCAAACGCGGTGCGCACCTCTCCTGTCTGCATGTTCTTCCACCCCACAAGATTGTCTTCATTATCAAAAACGAAGTAGCGAGAGGTGTTGCGCTGACTCACGAGAAGCGAGGCATCAGCCTCGTTTTCTATG
Organism: Bacteroidaceae bacterium; assembly: GCA_017517925.1. GTDB lineage: Bacteria > Bacteroidota > Bacteroidia > Bacteroidales > Bacteroidaceae > UBA1189. Next base: position 46,972 of record JAFWXS010000053.1, read on the forward strand.
TGGTCGGCATAGAGTGAGGCGAGGTCTGCATTGGAGAAGATGTCTACGTTATGTATTAACACAGGGCTGTCGGTGTTAAAGAGCAGCAAAGCCTTTCGTATTCCTCCCCCTGTATCAAGCAACTGGCCTCGCTCGTCAGAAAAAGCGACATCAAGCCCGAAGCCGCTGTTGGCCGTCACGTAGTCGATAATCTGCTCGGCATAGTGATGCACGTTGATGACTACGCGGTCGAAACCAGCTTTCTGTAGCTTCAGCAGCTGGTGTGCTATCATGGGGCGACCCGCCACCTCTACCATTGCCTTGGGGCAGTGGTCGGTATAGGGCTTGAGCCGTGTGCCGAGGCCCGCGGCGAATATCATTGCTTGTTTCATTGTTTCTTTCCAAAGTCTTTGTCAATCTTCAAGAATGCCGACACTACGAAGGTCACTATGCAGCATGCCATAATCCAGAGGAAGAATCTCTGATATCCCATCCGCTCTTGCAAGCTACCCGAAAGCATGCCGGGTAGCATCATACCCGCCGCCATGAAGGCTGTGGCAATGGCATAGTGGGCCGTCTCGTGTGTGCCTCGCGCATAATAAATGAGGAATAGCATGTAGGCCGTGAATCCGAATCCGTAGCCCAATTGTTCGATAAAGAGGCATGCAGAGATAATGATGAGATTGTCGGGCTGCATGTAACTGAGGTATACATACACAATGTCGGGCAGAGAAATAGCCCACACCATAGGCCACAGCCAGCGCTTCAGTCCGTCGCGTGAGATGCATATACCGCCGAAGATACCACCGAGAGTCAAACCTATGGGACCTAACGTGCCTTGTATAATACCTATCTGTTCGAGAGTGAGGCCTAATCCGCCCTCTGTGGGAGGATCCATGAGGAAGGGAATGCTCATCTTGCCCAACTGCGCCTCAGGAAAACGGAAGAACAGCATGAAGAGCAATGCCGGTGCTACACCTTTCTTTTGAAAAAAGGTAACGAAGGTGTGGGCGAACTCGTTCAATAGGTCACGCGCTGCAAAGTCGCGCAATTTGTCGTTCTGTGGACGGGGCAACATCCATGCATGGTAGGTTCCCACGGCAATAAAGAATGCTGCCACCGAATAAAATGCTTGTACCCAGGCTCGCTCGGTGTTGCCGTCATAGAACTTTGTCATCCAGTCCACCACGATGAGCAGTCCGCCCTGACCAGCCAGTGTGGCCAAACGGTAGAAAGTACTGCGCCAACCCACGAAAAATGACTGCTCGCCCTCGTTGAGTGCCATCATATAGAACCCGTCGGCAGCGACATCGTGTGTGGCCGAACTGAAAGCCATGAGCCAGAAGATGGCCAATGTCCACTGTAGATAATTTGCCATGGGCAGGGTGAAGGCGATGCCTGCCATGCCTGCCCCCATGAGGAGTTGCATGGCGACTATCCACCAGCGTTTGGTCTTGAGCAAGTCTACAAACGGGCTCCACAGCGGTTTGATGAGCCACGGCAGGTAGAACCATCCCGTGTAGTAGGCTACCTCGGCATTGCCTAACCCCAACTGTTTATACATCACTACCGAGAGGGTGATAACAATAATATAGGGTAATCCTTCGGCAAAGTAGAGCGAAGGTATCCATGCCCAAGGATTGCGGCGTGTGGACTGTTGCATAGCTTATTCTTTTTCTAAGGCAAAGGTAGCGCAAAGCGAGAGAAAAAGCAAACTTGTTTGCATTTTTTCGAGCCACCGCCTACCTTCTGCTTATTGGCATAAGCTAAAGGTAGCGCATTTTTTTCAACCATTCGTATACATCTTTACAAAATAAATACTACTTTTGTCTCTATCATTCTAAAAACATACGACAATGGCAGATTATGACAAGATGGTGGCTGATGCGCGGGATGAGCTGTTTGCCTGCGTGGAGCAACGCAGATTTAGCAAAGAGGAGATAGACCGCGTTCACGGAGCCTATGCACTGGCCGAGGAGGCACACCGCCCGCAGCGCCGCAAGAGCGGAGAGCCCTACATCCTGCACCCCATTGCGGTGGCGATGATCGTGGCCAATGAAATAGGTCTTGGAGCCGGTCCCATCTGTGCTGCGCTATTGCACGATGTTGTAGAAGATACCGACCACACGGTGAAAGAGCTGCGCGAGATGTTCGGCGAGGATGTGGCCACGCTGGTCAACGTGGTGACCAAGAAGAAGAAAAAACATTACGAGACATCGCTGCAGGTCGACAACTACAAGCAGATGCTGCAATCTATCCATTACGACATACGCGCCCTGCTGCTCAAGTTGGCCGACCGCCTGCACAACATGCGCACATTGACCTCGATGCTACCCCACAAGCAGTTGAAGATTGCTTCGGAGACCGACTACTTCTATGCACCTTTGGCCAATCGTCTCGGGCTGTATCAGGTGAAGACCGAACTGGAGAACCTCTCGTTCCGCTACCGCCAGCCCAATGAGTATGATGAGGTGAAAAACTATATCACACACTATGTCGAGGAACATACTGCCGCTGTCGAGGAGTGGATGGAGCCCATCCGCAAGGTTCTGGCATTGCGTGGCATCAATGCAACCGTGAGATGTGAACCCCGCTCGGCACACTCCATCTGGGCCAAAATGCGCGAAGACCATATCTCATTGCAAGAAGTGGAACACATACGTATCGTACATATCAACTACGACAACTGGAAGGAGATGGAGATGACCGAGAAGGAGATGGCACTGTTCATCTACTCGCTCATCACGAACCTCTATTCCGAGAAGCCCGGCAGCATGAATAGCTACCTCGACGTGCCGAAAGACAACAACTACCGCAGCCTGCACTGCAAAATCATGGGTAACGAAGGGCGCTGGATGGAGGTACACATCGCCTCTACGAAGATGATGGAGATTTCAAATCATGGTTGCCTCGTCGGTCGTGAACGTAATGTAGACCGTTGGATTGACAATTTCCGTCACGTACTGAAGGAGCTGGCCGAGCAGGGCAAGAGCGGAGTCTTCATGGAGGACGTGCGCTCGGCCTTCTATGAAGATGACATCTATGTCTTCACACCTCAAGGTAAGATGGTGGTGCTTCCCAAGGGCGCTACGGCTATTGACTTTGCCTTCGAGATACACAACAAGTTGGGCGAGCAGATGAAGTTTGCTGTCATCAACGATAAACTCTGTTCCGTGAAGACCATCCTGCAGAAGGGCGACCGTGTGCGTATCGGCACCGATGACATACCCTCTATCGACGCTTCGTGGCTCGACCATGTCATCACCTACAAGGCACGGGCCGGCATACGCCGTTACCTCCACCGCAACCCCGTCAAGACGGGCAACCTCGTACTCTGTCCCAACTGCAAGCCCATCTCGGGCGATGAAGTCATCGGGTTCCGTCTCCCCGACGGACGTATCGAGGTGCACCAGTGTCATTGCCGCACGGCCATCTCGATGGCGGCGGAGGCCGGTGACAGCATCCAGGAGAAGGTCGATATGCGTGAGTTTGAGCAGATGGTGTTTCCCGTGCAGTTCCATGTGGAGTCGGTCAACAAAAATCAGTTGCTGCTCACCATCGTGTCGCTCGTGTCACAGAAGATGGGGCTCAGCCTCGGCAACCTGCACTCCACAATTGAAGACGACATTGTATCGACCGACTTCGAAGTCTACGTACATTCGCACGACGAGATACGCAGCCTGAAAGATGCCATAGCCGCTCTCCCCCACGTGTATGGACTGAGAAACGAAGGATAAGATAATAAACGTCATTCTGAGTACAGCTAAGAATCTCTTATAAGAATGCAGATTCCTTAGCGTTGCCCAAGATGACAGAAATCAGAAACGAAGAATGAGAATCCGAATATTCATCATCTGTATATTGCTGTTTATGGCAATAATACCCTCTTTTTCTCAATCCCCCTCGCGCACCCCCATCCGCAATTGGCTCGTAGCCATGCCCGACTCGGTGATGCCGTTACTCACCAAGAACAACCGTTTAGACTTTATCGACTTCGACGATGCCGGTATGGAAGCTGTGGTGACCAATCGCATGGAGGGCAAGTCGCGCCTTGACACCTTGACCGACGACTTCCTCCGCATCAACTACACGAAGAGCACCGATGTGGCGATGAAGCTCTTGCCGGTCAACGATACCACCGACGTACTCTGCATGGTGACCACCGTGAAGGCCTCGGCCGATGACAGCCGCATCGCTTTCTACGACGCCCGGTGGCAACCGTTGGACGCAGCATCCTATATCCATGAACCAAGCCTCGTGGATTTCCGTTCTACCCAGCAGGGCGACTCAGCCTCTTGGGCATGGAGCAAGATAGACATCTTCTTACGCACCTATCACCTCTCTGCCGAAGATGCAGATCTCAGGTGCGTGCTCACCACAACTGACTACCTTTCTGTAGAGGACAAGCAAGCGGTCGAGCCCTATGTGCGCCGGGAACCGATAACCTACCGTTGGACCGATGGTAAGTTTGTACGCAATGAACAATAGGCGGGTACTCATCGGCATGAGTGGCGGCATCGACAGCACCGCCGCCTGTCTCATGCTACAGGAGCAGGGCTACGAGGTCATAGGCCTCACGATGCGCGTCTTCGATGTCGCCTCACAGCTCGATGCCGACGGCACCCCCCGTTTCATCCGCGAGGCCCGCGAGGTGGCCAGTCGCTTAGGCATTGAGCACCATGTGGCCGATGAACGCGAGGGCTTCCGCGACAAGATCGTGGGCCACTTCATCGACGAATACCTGCAGGGTCGTACGCCCAACCCCTGCGTCATGTGCAACCCCCTCTTCAAGTTCCGCCTGCTCTCCGAATGGGCCGACCGTCTTGATTGCGCCTACATCGCCACCGGACACTACGTGCAGACCGTGTGCGAGCACGGCCACCACTATATCGTCACCGGCGACGATGCCCAGAAAGACCAGAGCTACTTCCTCTGGCACCTCAGCGAGGAGGTGCTCTCGCGCTGCCTCTTCCCCCTCGGCGGATGGCAGAAGCCCGCAGTACGCCAATACCTTGCCGACCGCGGTTTCACCCTCAAGGCCCGTGAGGGCGAGAGCATGGAAGTATGCTTCATCGAGGGCGACTACCGCGACTTCCTGCGCCAGCACTGCCCCGAGATAGACAGCCGTATAGGGCAGGGTAAGTTTGTAGACACTGCAGGGCGCACCTTAGGCACCCATCAGGGCTACCCCTACTATACCATAGGTCAGCGCAAGGGCCTCGGCATAGCCCTCGGCAAGCCCGCCTACGTCTTGAAGCTCAACCCCGAGAAGAACACCGTGATGCTGGGCGATGCCGATCAGCTGCTCACACGCTACATGCTCGTGAATCGCCTTCGCGCCGTCGATGCCGACCGCTTCTTTACCGGAGGGAACCTCTCGGTGCGCATCCGTTACCGCAGCCGTGCCGTGCCCTGCGAGGTAATGCGCGAAGTAGAGCCGGGCAGGTGGCTCATCCGCTTCGACGAAGAGGTATCGGCCGTCACCCCCGGCCAGTCCGCCGTGTTCTACGTGGGCAACCGCCTCGTAGGCGGAGCCTTCATCGCCTCGCAGCGTGGCATAGGACAATGGATAGCCCCTGCAGAGTGAGCAAAAAGAAGTTTCATTTTGGCCTGGCATGAAGCCGTGATACCGATTCCAGGTGATAAAAGTTCATAAATGGGTTGGCTGTGGCAGATTGCCAATGCCAACCCATTTATGAACTTTTACATATAGAAAACACCCTGAGACAATTACAATTTTGCCCCCTGGCATGTTTTTTTATGTGGATTATTGTACACGCACGCCTCTGTATATTCCTTGTTTATAGCATTATGCTGGGTTTACCCTTCGAGTCACGGTTGCCGACCGACACCTCAGCAAGAAACAGCGGCAGGTGTGATATACTTTTATCGCTTCGGCTCCCGCAACTTATCGCTTCGGCGATAAATTGTTGCCGCAGGTGCGATAACTCTCGGGCGAGCCTGCGAAAAATAAAGTTTGCTTTATTGTTTGCCAATTCTCAATTTATGTTTACTTTTGCAATGTTCGCGCTAAATCCCTACCATTGTTGAGGAGAAAGCATGGACAAGACATATTGAAAAGCGTTTACTACGCTTTAGTTTTGACGGTCTCTATCGCTTGGATTGCCGATCGTATCCGTTGGGTACCAAACGCTTGGGTGGGGATATGATTTCAGGTTGTAATAATTCGATTGTTTATGAAAAGAAATGATTATATTGACTTCATCAAAGGAGTGGCTACCTAAGTTCAAGATAGAAGTGCAAAATCCGTAGTGTGGCGCAAGCCTTAAAATCATGAAAAACACTGTGGAGGTTTGCCTGAGCGGCAGGAGGCGCAAAGCCTCCTGAGAGCGGACCTAGTGAAGAGA
>JAFWXS010000054.1 GCA_017517925.1 Bacteroidaceae bacterium
AGTTATAGATCGCATACGTGCCTTCCGCATTGCCTTCGGTGAAGTAGAACCAATAGTTGAAGTTATCCATATTGTCGAGAGCCCCGCTGGTGATGCGGCCCTTATCCGTACGTCCGGCAGATTTGTGGTATGCATACTCTCTGTTATCGGTGCGTTGCATATGATATATGGTTATCTGCTCGTTTGTGCTGATCTCAGGTTGTGCCAATAGGCTCTCTTCCAATCGGAGTAACCATTTTGCGTTGTTACCAGTCTGCTCTCCTGCTTGAACGCGGTTGGTTGAGCCGTTGTTGTAGAGATTGAGGCCGGCAGTTTCGGCATGCTGGATGAAGAACTCTCCCGGTGCGTCAGGTATCAGTATGAAAGGTACTGCTTCTGCGATGTCGCTTGATGCAGCTTTGGCGCGCTGTCCCTTCTGTGCAACGGAGATAAAGTTGCCCGTCTCGCGATTCTGTATATAATAAGTGCCGGTAACTCCAGAGGGTACAATTTTCCATTGTGTGTTGTCTGTTACTTCTTCGGGTGTAGAAGTGTTGAGACCCGCAGTGACGGTGCCCATGTAGCGGTTTGCATTGCTGCTAAGAGCAATTGAGTAGAAGCAGTCAGCAAGGAAGGGCACGCGTGCTGAAGTATTTGTCTGTATCTGTGCTACTGCAGCATCTAAATTGGCAAACCATTCACCGTAGCTGTATTCTGTAGTATCTTTATTTGCAATTACTTCATCTACTTTAGCTACAAGAGCCGAGAAGCTTTTGATAGAATCGGGAATCAAGAAGCCTATCTGAGTACCGGTGGTGTCGGTTCTGCCCAAATATTTCTTAGCCAATTCCAGTACTTCTTGCAGAGCGGTAAACTGTGCTTCCGAGTTACCTATTGTTGCACTGTTTGCGATGGCAATATCTTCTCCAGTAGCTGTTACGGCATACATGGTGGCCTCACCTGTGCGCAGCATAGACAGCACTTCATTGGTGATGTAGAAGTTGTGGTTGTTAGAGAATGCTTGGATTTCTCCATCATTGTTATATATGGCGAAACCTACAGCTCCGTCGCCACCCTTTATAGTCACTTTGAGGTTCTCGAGAGTGTATAGATATTTACCGGTGATGGTGTCCTTGGTAAGATAGTCCAAATAGCAACCTACCTCGGCATTCCCGTTACTCGATGTCTCGGGATCCCAGAATGCACGCGGAGTCGTTCCATCGTGACCATAGGTGCGGTCGGTTGTGGCATCGTTGATGAAGAGTACCTTGTTGTTTACAGGATAGCCCTTAGCCTTCACCTCGGCGATGGCCTTGTCAATCTCCTTCTGTGTGAGGTAGTACTTTGAATTGGTGTAGTCTCCTACGAAAGCACCATCTACAGGGGTGAAGCAGCCGTATGCGCGGAAGAATTCGGTCAAGTCCTCCTGTGCGGCCTCGCAGCACAATTTATAGAAGTGGAGGTATGAGCGATAGCCATTGGTGAGCTGGTAGCCAACCTTCTCTCCCTTTTCGTTGATGTATGCATCCTCGTCGTCTTTCCCGACAGAGCCATAGCTGCGCTGCATGGGATTCTTGCGAAGCAGCTCGAACAGGCGGGGGAAGAATTGGGTGTTGTTACCTACACGGTGGTAGTAGAGCCACAGGCGGTAGTAGCGTTGTGTGAGTACCCAAATGTTGTTGCTAAGGAGGAATCCTCCATCCTTGAAGTTGTCGTATGCGTGGGCAAGGTTACCTTCTGTGCCATTTACACGCGATGTGCCCATACCCATGTACCATACTGCAATGTTTGAGAAGGTGTTGTTGGTCACCTCCATCTCACCGTTGAGGGTGTAGAGTGCCTGGTGTTGGTGCCCGATTTCGTGGGCAGGTCCCCATGCAGGTCCGGGCTCGGTGGCGATACAGGTCAAGATGCTCGGTGTGGTGTTGATGTGGTAACCCGAGTGGTCCCAGCTACCATACATGTAGCCGGTACGTGTACCGAAGGCTACACCGCGGTGGTTGTAGTATTCACCATAGTCACCGTCGCGGTCGTTGAGGCTGTCGCAGAATGCATACAGCGCATCATCGTAGTTATATATCTCGGCCTTCTCGGTCCAAGTGGCATCGTAGCGGGGGAAGAGCTTGTTCATAGAGTCTACGTCAGCCTTGCTGGCTATACCGAGGGTCATCTTTTCTGAGAGGAAGATTCGGTCCCATGCTTCAACGATGGCGTTGATACGCTGGTTGGGTGCAGTGAAGGCAGGGCTGTTGGGCATGTTAGTGGGGAGTTCTTCAGGGAAAAGTTTTGCCAAACCTCTGTGACTCCAAGTGCTACCCTTGTCATCGGTGTAGTTGACAATATCATTGAGCTCAAACTGGAGCACCTCGTAACGACCGAGGATGGTGATGTTCTCCAAGTTGGCACGCTCCTCGTAGTACACCCAGTCGTCATCGTTATCAGGTGTGTAGAGTGCGTCACCTTCCACGTTGTAGTAACCGTTGATGTATCCACCTTCGATGTGAATCTTGAGGTCGTCATAGTCACTCAATTTGTTGGCAAACTTCCATGTGTCTTTATTGAAGGTATGCACGAGGTAGTTGATATAGATTGCGCTGCCGTCTTTTCTGATGGGCACAATGTTCAGACCCGGGGTCAGGCTTATACCATTAGAGTAACCGTTGTTGTAGTTGGGCATCTTGCTATGGCCTGTGATCCATGTGGCATACAACTCTGCGCCCTCTTTCACCTCACCCTCGACCATGATGTAGAGTACTTCGAGGTTGTTGGCATAGAGACCGGTGGGGTTGTCCATGTTGGTGTGTCCTTGATGCCCAATCCATTCGGTGATTTCACCTGCGATGCTGTGAGGCTCAATCATCTGTACGCGGAACTTCTTGGCGTAGTGGCTGTTCCATTCTGGCTTGTCGGCTTTTTCGTTGGCTTCAGTCCATTCGTTGCTCTTTATCTTTGCGGCCATATTGACCAGCGTCGCGGGGAGCTTGTCTTCGAGTGCTGCTCGGATTTCCTCGGCACTCATGCTTTCATAGGCTGCCGACAGTTGGGTACATGCAGAGTCTGTAAAGACTTCGTAGAGTACCTCCTCGAATTTTTCCCGGTTGCCAAGGAGCTCTGTGTAGTTGCTTTCGAATTCATTCTTCTGTCTCAGATACTCGGCATACTCAGCTTGTTTCAGAGCTATAGCCTCTTCACTCACTTCGACCTTGGCAAACTGCCACTCCGAAGCCTCGCAATCGACCCATCTCACGACATTGCCGTTGCCTCCTTTGCTATGCAAGCCTTGCTTGTTCAAGTTAGGGTCGAAGATGTTGTAACCCTTCTTGCTGCCCCCCGTGGTGATGTTGAATGTCTTGGGGGTCGTGCTGGTCCAGTAGGGGACCTCCGTGCCTGTATTGCCGGTTTGGATGTAGGCACCGGTGTAGGCGTTCTGGAGACTGTATCCGGAGCTTGATTTCTTCAGAATCCACAGCTGGTCGAAATCGTCTTCGTCACCGATGGCTGTACAGTGTAGGGTATTGGTTTCAAAATTCTCCTTCAATGCGGCGTCATAGGCTACATTGACAATGCGGAACACTCCCTCGGAGGGTTCTACGTACTGTGCACGGGCAAAGGCCACACATAATATAGACAAAAGTAATAGTTGGATTTTCTTTTTCATACGTTTATCATGGATAAAAGGTTAATAAAGTTTTTTCAGAGTAACGCATATTCGGGACAAAGATAGATGATTTTCTTTGAAATGAGAAGAAAATGGATAAAAAAGTTAGTCGTTGTAAAATCACTTATCTGTAGGTTGACTCTGCCTTGCGGAAAAGTCCGAATAAATTTGGCTTTTTTCTCAGCTTACATTACCTTTGCACGATAATGCATACTATGTAATGAAGCAATCGCAAAGAAATATGAAGAAATCGTTATTCTCTCTTTGTACTATGCTGATAGTACATGTTGTCTCGGCACAGGTCGATGACCCTATCGTAATGACTGTTAATGGTGAGGATGTCACTCGTTCGGAATTTGAGTACTCGTACAACAAGAACAATACCGACCTTGTCGTTGACAAGGCCTCACTTGATGAGTATGTAGAACTCTTTGTGAATTATAAGCTTAAGGTCGCTGCTGCCAAGGAAGCGCAGCTCGATACGATGGCATCTTTTCAGAAAGAGGTGGCTGACTATCGTGCACAGCAGGCTGAAGAGTATCTCATCGACTCTGCATTCATTGAACAGGAGGCACGTAAGACATATGAAGCTACTGTTCAGAACATCGGACCTGATGGATTGTTTCAGGCATCGCACATTCTCATTCGTTTACCACAGCATGCCTCTGCCGACCAGCAGGTACAGGCCAAACAGCGTATCGACTCGCTCTACATGTTGCTAAAAAATGGTGCAGACTTTTCCGAAGTCGCTAAGCATAACTCTGAAGACCCGGGAAGTGCACGCAACGGCGGTATGCTCCCTTGGCTTTATAAGGGACAGCTGCTCAAGGAGTTTGAGACGGTTGCGCTGGCTATGCAGCCCGGTGAGATGAGCCGTCCGATACTTTCTCCTGTAGGATACCATATTATATATATGAACGATCGCAAACAATTCGAACCCTATGAATATCATAGAGAGGGAATATTGCATTTCTTGGATCAACGTGGCATCCGTGCTCATGCCAAGCGCTCGATGGGTGAGAAGCTGGCTGCCCGAATGGGTGGAGGCATTACTCCTGAAGAGGCACTTGACTTTGCAGAGAGGGGACTTGACGCCAAGTATCCTGAGTTCCGTTTCTTGATGCATGAGTTTTATGAAGGTTCGCTCCTCTATGAAATCAGTGTACGTGAGGTGTGGGATAAGGCAGCCCAAGATGAGAAGGGATTAGAGAAGTATTTCAAGAAGAACAAGAAAAACTATCGTTACGATGAACCAGTATATCGTGGTCTCGTGGTGCACTGTATTTCAGAAGATGTGTTGAAAGAAGTAAAAAAGGTGGTAAAGAAGCAGCCGCAAGAGGAATGGGTGCCAATCATTCGCAGTGCCTTTAACAGTGATTCGCTGATGCAGGTGCGTATGGTGCGTGGCCCCTTTACATTGGGAAAGAGCATACATGCCGATTATTATGCATTCGGGAAAGGAGAGCGTCCCGATACCATTGCAGGGTTGCCTGTGACTGGCGTAGTGGGTAAGTTGCAGAAAAAAGGTCCTGATACGTATAAAGATGTTCGTGGTGAGGTAACTGCCGATTATCAGAACCATTTGGAGCAGTTGTGGGTTAAAGACTTGCGGAAGAAATATACCGTAGTGCTGTATCCCGAAGTGATAGCTACTGTAAATAAACATTGATGATCGGTTCTGCAGGCTACCTCGTGTATGCAAGATACTCCGTGCTATTGCCTTAAACGGCAGACTAAAGGTTTTGAGCGCAACGTAGAAACGTGTTTACCGCCCGTAGGGTAAAGACAATTTCTAAAAACAAATCGATGAAGTACAGTATTATCCATACCGCACTATCAGGATGTCCGCGTTTTGTGCGAGGCATCTGTTGCTTGTTCTGTGTGCTCTTGGTGATGACTGCCTGTCAGGAGAAGATAGAGCATGGCGGCAAGACCCCATTGGTGCAAGTGGGTAATAGTTTCCTCTATCAGGAAGATTTGGTACAGTCATTGCCTTATGGTATATCGGGAGCCGATAGTGTGGAGTTTGTCAGAGATTTTATACGAAAGTGGATTGAGGAACAGGTCCTCTATGAGAAGGCTGAGCATAATGTGCGTGGAGATGAACGTATTGAGCGTATGATAAAGGAATATCGGCGTACGCTGGTTATGAATGATTACGAGCACATGCTACTGCAACAGAACATGGAATCCGAACTTTCAGAAGATGAATTGCAGAAATATTATAGTGAGAACAAGCAACTCTTCATTCTTGAGGAACCCGTGATAAGAGGAGTGTTTATCAAGGCTCCTATAGCTTCGCCCGGACTGAAAGATTTGAAGAAGTGGTATAAGGACAGCTCGGATGAAGCACTCGAACAGATGGAGAAATATGCCTTTCGTAATGCCGTTATTTATGATTATTTCTATGAGCATTGGGTGCCTGTGTCGGAACTCGAAGGTAAGGTGATTGTCAACCTCGCGGAATTAAGTGCCGACTTAGACAAACATCGCAATATAGAAGTTGCAGATGGAGAGTATTGCTATCTGCTACATATTGAGGAATATGTGAAAATGGGGGATGCGAAACCTTATGACCTCGCTCGTCCTGAGATTATTGATTTGCTGGCCAATAGTCGTAAGGTGGAGTTTATGGATAAGGTAAAGAACGATTTATATAATCAGTCCATGGAAATGGGCAGAATAAAGTATTATCATAATGAAACGATGCAAACTGTGGGTGACACTGTGCGGAATGCTGATAGCAATGCCGCTGGTAGCACAAGATAATGTGATAGACGAAGTGCTTTGGGTTGTAGGTGATGAAGCCATACTGAAATCCGATGTGGAGCAGGCGCGTTTGTTCTATATGATGCAGGGGCAACAGATTGAGGGAGAACCCTATTGTGTCATTCCTGAGCAATTGGCCATACAGAAACTGTTTCTGAATCAAGCAGCCATTGATAGTGTGGACGTGACCGATCAGGAAGTACTCAATGCTGTGGAGGCGGAAATCAATGACCGTATCGCTCGGATAGGTTCACGCGAAAAGATGGAGGAGTATTACAGCATGAGCTCCATGAAGATGCGTGAAGAACTGCGTGAGACCATGCGCGACCGTATGGTGATGGAGCGGATGCAATACAAACTTTTCGAGGATATTACCATTACTCCGTCAGAGGTGCGTCAGGGCTATGCTTTGTTGAAGGAGGAGGAGATTCCCTTTGTCCCTACGCAAGTGGAAGTGCAGATTATCACACTTAACCCTGAAATACCGTTGGAGGAAATTGAGCGTGTGAAAGCCGAATTACGCGAATACACTGAACGTATCAATAGCGGTGACGCGCTGTTCTCTACCTTGGCTGTTTTTTATTCGCAAGACCCGGAGTCTGCGCGTAGGGGAGGCGACCTTGATTTCTTTGGACGTGGCCAGATGGTTCCTGAATTCTCGGCTGTGGCATTCAATCTTACTGACCCCAATAAGGTCTCGAAGATTGTGGAAACGGAGTTTGGATTTCATATCATCCAACTCATAGAGAAGCGCGGTGACCGTATACGGGCACGCCATATTTTGCGCAAGCCTGAGGTTCCGGCCGAAAGCATTGTAGCTGCAATGGAGCGACTCGACTCTATCGTGACAGATGTCCGTGGTGGAAAACTTACTTTTGAAGAGGCAGTAAAGTTTTCTGAGGACAAGAATACCCGGAAGAGTCTTGGGCTGATGAGTAATGAGGAAACTCTCTCTTCGCGCTTCGAACTGCAAGATTTGCCACAAGAGGTGGCTAAAGTAGTATATGGGCTGCAAGTGGGCGAGGTGTCGTCTCCTTTCGTTATGATAGACAAGAAAGGTAAGGAGGTGTGTGCCATCGTAAAACTCAAGAGCCGTATCGATGGGCATAAGGCTACACCAACCGAGGATTTTCAGGTGGTGAAGGATGTTATCGTAGGTAAGATAAAGGAACAGAAGTTGAAACAGTGGATTGCGGAAAAGCAGAAAACCACTTATGTGCGTATCAATGGTGATTGGTGCGATTGTGAGTTCCAATATCCGGGATGGGGAAAGAATTGAGCATGCACAGGCAGATTGTAATATTGCTTTCGGTGATAGTGGCTTGGGGTATCATGTCTGCACAGCCAGCAGAACTGATGCCGCATGATGTTGTGCAAAGTGGAGTGAAAGATTCTATAGTCGTTGCCTCCTCTGACAGTACTGATGAGCGCTATGTCTACCTGCTCCATGCCGACGAGACCCGCTTCAACCAACGTATCAACCCCGATGCACAGATACTCGTGGGCGATGTGGTATTCCGTCACGACAGCATGTATATGTATTGCGATAGTGCCCTTTTCTATGAGACAAGCAATTCGCTTGATGCATATGGCAATGTGCGCATGAACCAAGGAGATACACTTTTCCTCTATGGCGACAGACTCTTCTATAATGGCGATGAGATGCTGGCTCGCGTACGCGACAATGTAGTGATGATAGATAAGGAGATGACACTCACTACGGACAGTCTCAATTATGACCGTACCATCAACCTCGGCTACTACTTCAATTGGGGCACGGTGGAAGACACGCTCAACGTACTCACCTCGGAGTGGGGTGAGTATGACACGCAGACCAACGATGCGGTGTTCAACTATCAAGTGACGCTTACCAACCCCAACTTTGTACTCACCTCGGATACGCTGCTATACAATACTCGGACACAGATGGCCACTATCGTGGGGCCGTCGAATATCGACAGCGACCAGAATCATATCTACTCCACTCTCGGGCGCTACTCCACAGCTACCGAGCAGGCCTATCTGCTCAACCGCTCGGTGCTCACCAATGGCGACAAGCGTCTCACGGGTGACAGCATATACTACGACCGTAACGGCGGATATGGTGAAGCTTTCGATAGGGTTGAGATGGATGACTTTGCCGGGAAGACACGCCTCACGGGCGACTACACCTACTATAACGAGCTGGCAGACTCGGCATATGCTACGCGCCGGGCCATAGCCATCGACTATTCACAGGGAGACAGCATGTTTATCCATGGCGATACATTGCGACTGCTCACCCGGAATGCCGATACCGACTCGGTATACCGCATCGTGCAGGCCTACCGTAAGGTACGCGTCTACCGCGAAGACGTGCAGGCGGTGTGCGACTCGTTGGAGTTCAACTCACTCGACTCCTGTATGACAATGTATTTTGACCCAGTCGTTTGGAATGGTCCGCAACAAGTATTGGGTGAGGTCATACGCGTGTACCTGAACGACAGTACCGTAGAATGGGCACACGTGGAGAATCAGGCACTTATCGTAGAGTAGGTCGACACCAACCAATTCAATCAGATTAGCGGTCGTGAAGTCAAAGCCTACTTCGTGAATGGCAATATCGACAAATCAGATGTCGAAGGCAATGTGATGGTAGTATACTATTACACCGAAGAAGGCGATAGCATAGCATTCGGCATGAACACGACAGAATGCAGCTACTTGACTGCTTTTATGGTAAATCGCCAAGTAGATAAACTCTACATCAAGGAGCAATCCAATGGAGTATTCTATCCTATCACACAGATACCCCCAGGCAAGGACAGGCTATCCAACTTTGCCTGGCTCAATAAGCTGAGGCCCTTGAGCAAGGAGGACATCTTAATATGGCGCGGAAAGAGCGAGGAACAAAAATTAAAGGTGACCACACGACGTGAGGTTCCGCTGCCATCACTAAAAGGATTGATTGATGAGAAATAAGAACAAAAGAAAAGGTAGTTGTTATATCTATGGGCATATTTAACCAACGCAAACCAAGAAGATTCAACCATCAGTATATTTATGTAGATGAGCGCAAAGAGCGTCTGCAGGCGATGGAGGAGCGTGCAAAGCGCGAACTGGGGTTGATACCCGAACCCGAGAAGACTGCAGAAGAACGTATCCGCGGTAAGTTTGTAGAGCAGACCGAGCACCTCAAACGCCAGCAGGAGAAGGGGAAACCCGCCTCATCCAAGTACCTCGTCATCATTGCCGTGCTGCTGGTGGCACTCCTGCTCGCCTTGCTCAATTAGAAACATAACGCACTATGGCCGAAGACTTGATACATCTGCTGCCCGACTCGGTGGCCAATCAGATTGCTGCCGGAGAGGTGATTCAGCGCCCTGCCTCGGTAGTGAAGGAGCTGGTGGAGAACGCCGTAGACGCGGGAGCCACTACGATACAGGTGCGCCTCACCGATGCCGGACGTACCAACATACAAGTGATTGACAACGGCAAGGGTATGTCGGAGACCGATGCCCGCATGGCCTTTGAACGCCATGCCACATCAAAGATACGTGAAGCCGCTGATTTGTTTGCCCTGTATACCTTCGGTTTCCGTGGGGAAGCTTTGCCCTCTGTTGCCGCAGTTGCCCAAGTGGAGTTGCGCACACGACGCGAGGCAGATGAACTCGGTACGGTAATTCATATCGCGGGCTCCAAACTGGAGTCGCAGGAGGTAGCGATGTGCCCTGTAGGCACTAACTTCCAAGTGAAGAATCTTTTCTTCAATGTGCCGGCGCGCCGCAAGTTCCTGAAGTCCAATCAAACCGAACTGAACAATGTGATGACCGAGATAGAACGTATCGCTTTGGTAAATCCAAAGATCGCTTTCTCGGTGTATCACAATGAGGTGGAGCTCATGAATGTACCGCAGGCTACCATGCGCCAACGCATACAGCACCTGTTTGGCAAGAAGTTGGGACAGGAGCTCCTCTCTATAGAGGTCGATACTACGCTCGTTAACATAAAAGGGTGTGTAGGTGTACCAGAGAGTGCGCGCAAGAAGGGGGCTCATTGCTTTTTCTTTGTCAATGGCCGCTATATGCGCCACCCCTATTTCCATAAAGCGGTGATGGAGGCATACTCCCATCTGATACCTTCCACGGAACAAGTGCCCTATTTCCTCTATTTTACCGTAGACCCTTCGCGGATTGATGTGAACATCCATCCCACAAAGACGGAGATAAAGTTTGAAGACGAGCAAGCAATTTGGCAGATTCTGATGGCTTCGGTACGTGAAGTATTAGGTCGCAGCAACATGGCTCCGACAATAGATTTTGACGTAGCCGATTGTCCTGACATTCCAACATTCGCCTCGGGAGACTCCTTGCTGCCACCCCCAATGCCCACGGTGGATGCTAACTATAACCCATTCAGGCAGAGTGGGGGAGGAGAGGGCTACAAGCGCCCTTCGACACGCTGGGATGAACTTTATAAAGGAGTCGAAGGCTCCTCAGTAGGGCGAGAGTTGAGGTTTGATGCGCCACTTGAGGGAGATTTGCCTTGGGATATGACGGGTGGGGTCTCAAACAGTACCCCCCAGGATAGTGAAGAGCTGTTTGCTGTAGGGGGGGATGCGCAGTCGCAGTGTTCAGATTGCTATCAATATAAGGGACGCTATATTGTGACTTCCATGAAGTCGGGCATGATGCTGGTCGACCAGCATAGGGCACATGTGCGCATTCTCTTTGAACGATATATGAAACAATTAGGCGAGCATACCGCAGTCTCACAAGGCATGTTGTTCCCAGAGATGATGGAGCTCTCTTTGTCGCAAGCAGCTGTTATGGAATCGTTGCTTGATGATTTTGCACATTTGGGATTCGATATCAGCAATATGGGTGGAGGTTCATTTGCCGTTCAGGGTGTCCCCGAAGGTATTGCAGGGCTTACCCCTTCTACTCTTGTTTCCGAGATGCTTGCCGGCGCGATGGAAAAGGGGGTGGTGTCTAAAGAGGAAATTCATCGTGGTATGGCGCTTGCTATGGCCCGTTCGGCGGCATTGGTTGTCGGTGAGGTGCTTTCTGTCGCCGAAATGGGGAGCATAGTCGCCGAACTTTTTGCATGTGAAATGCCGGGCTATACTCCGGATGGAAAGAAAACGTTTGTTGTAATTGACGATAACGAAGTGGAAAAAATGTTCCATTAGAAATATGATTAAGATTGAAGAGGGTCGCTTGTGCGACCCTCTTTTTGTACTGTACGGTTAATGTTAATCTTTCACCTTTGAAAACAAAAGTCGGTCTGTCGTGTTATTTCGATACATAAGACATTTTTTGGTAAACATAAACTAAAAACCTAACCGTATGAAAAAAGTATTTTGTCTGATGACCGTGGCCGGTATGTTGTCAATTTCGGCCGCCAATGCCCAAGTAACCGAGGTGGTGGAAGTTGCTGAAGTTCCCGTCTCAAAGTATAGCGTGCAAACCAACAGTTTTTGGGACAACTGGTTCGTATCATTGAATGCCGGCGCCCAGTTCTCTTATCTCTACCCCGAAGGCTCGCAGAAGTTTAAGGACCGCATCACCTTCTCCGGCATGGCCTACGTCGGCAAGTGGTTCACTCCGGGCATAGGCATGCGTTTGGCCTACAATGGCATGAAGTTCCAAGGCTATGAGAAGAAGTTGGATTACATGAACCTCCACATTGACGCCATGATGAACGTGACCAACATGATTATGGGCTACAACCCCGAGCGTTGCTACAACCTTGTCCCCTATGTTGGTATGGGTGCGGTACGTACGTTTGACCTCAACAACTATTCGTTCGGCTTCAATGCCGGTATCTTGAACACCTTCCGCCTGAACGACTCGTGGGCCATCAACCTTGAGATGGGCGCACTGCTCGCTCAGAAGGACATGGACGGTGTTACTGGCTCTAAAAGGGGCTTCGATGACATCTTTTCGCTCACTGCCGGTGTCACCTATAACATAGGTGGCAGCACATGGAACAATAGCCCCGACATCAGCTCACTCCTTATGATGAATGCAGCCGAGGTGGCTGCCCTCAATGAGGCACTTGCCCAGGAGCAGTCAAACAACCGCACCCTGCGCAACCAGCTTGCCCAGAAACCCAAGGAGGTGGTAAAAGAGAAGGTTGTCAACGACTACACTATGGCTCCCCAGTCGGTGTTCTTCAACCTCAACTCTGCCAAGATTGCTTCAAAGAAGGAGTTGGTAAATCTCAAAGCAGTAGCCGATATGGCAAAGAGGGACAATGTGAAGCTCCACATCGTAGGTTATGCCGACAGTGCCACAGGCGATGCCAAGTTCAACCAGACCCTCTCGCTCCACCGTGCGCAGACCATCGCCAACGAATTGGTAAAGCTCGGTGTCAACAAGGCCAACCTGGTAGTTGAAGGCAAGGGCGGTGTGAAGACCCTTGATCCCGCCTCTTTCAACCGTCGCGTGATTATCGAGACCATGTAAGTAATACTGATCTGCAATTCTTACCGTGTCATTCTGAGCGAAGCGAAGAATCTCTACATACCTCTTGAGATTCTTCGCGCTGCTCAGAATGGCGCGAGGCATTTTTTGAAACATCTATATTATCTCCACTTTTCTATAAAAGCATTGTTTTTTATTGAAAAAATCAAAAATAATTTCCCTTTTTCTTTGCAGTTATCAGAAAAAGCTCTACCTTTGCAGCGCTTTTCAGAACAATGAAGGCTTTCGGGCGTTTAGCTCAGCTGGTTCAGAGCATCTGCCTTACAAGCAGAGGGTCGGCGGTTCGAATCCGTCAACGCCCACACAGAAGAAACCAAAAGCCTCATCGAAAGAAAAGAATCGTTCTCACGAATTTCGGGCGTTTAGCTCAGCTGGTTCAGAGCATCTGCCTTACAAGCAGAGGGTCGGCGGTTCGAATCCGTCAACGCCCACAAAAGGAAGTCCACTTTTCAGTGGACTTTTTTTGTTGCTTGTACTCAAGGTGCAACTTCCTGAAGCCGTCGAGGGCAGAGTACTTCGCTGTAAGTACTGCAGTACTTCCCTATAAGTACTCGAGTACTGACACGTAAGTACTGGAGCTTCTGTGCAGTGTACTAAGAATGGAGTGCCATGAGATTTAGTTCCATAGTTTCTTCACGCAGTCGCTGCAGTAGTTATATAGTGCAGCCACGAGGTATGAAGAGAGAAAAACCAAAGGTACTAAGACGAAGAAGAAGGCAAGGTATTGGGGTTGCGACTCGAAGAAGCGGGCCTTGAACCACGGGTAGTAGAGGCGGTCAAACATGAAGCAGCAGAGATACATCTCCAAAGAAACCCTTGAGCAATGCGTGATAAACTTTCGTATGGGGTTTACGGAGATGTCCGTCTGATATAGCATCAAGAATATGGCGATAGAAATCCATGTGTAGAAGACTCCTCCAGGGCCTCCGCCAATCTCTACGATGTCTCCACTCCCTCTGAATAGGACGGCATTTGCCGTAGGGGTAATCAGGGTCATTGCCACGATTACGCAGCAGCCAAGCCATGTAGCAATGCGAGGTTGGTACTCGCGGATAAAGGTGCCAATGAAGAAGAAGAGGAAGGGATAACAGGCCTTAGCAAAATATGCTGGGAATACATATAGCCCATATCTGTTGCACAGGTCGGGCAGTGAGGTCATGATGAACAAGGAGCCAAGCAATAGGAGCTTCTCGTTTCTGGTCGGGATGGCTTTCCATAGATAATTCAAGAATGGAGTTAGGAGGGCCAGCCCAAGCCACATCTCGATATACCAAGCGTAGGGGATGGCGGAGTAATTGAGGACTTTCAGTGTCCATTGCAAGATGCCGAGTTCTTCTCCTAAATAATATGTTCGGAACAAGATAGTCGCTACACTGAAAAGTAGGTATGCTGCAATCACTCGTATCATTCCTTTATAATAGGCGGCGGAGGGCTTCTTGTTGATGTTCAGGTACCCAGTAAGCATCATGAACAGAGGGACGCCGACAGAAAAGAGCGTGTTCATCATGCTCTGCACAAACATCGATGGGCCAGCAAACGGCACTACTCTGAAGGAGGTATTCAATGAGAAGAAATGTCCTGCGATGACGAAGAAGATGGCACAGACACGGATTAGATCCAATCCGCAGATTCTTTTAGATGTTTTCTCTCCATGGCTACGCTCAGCGAATCCCTGTTGTGTGAAGGTGATGAGGGTGGTCTTCATTTATTGGCCAAAATGCCTATAAGTCCTCCTGATTCGGCTGCTACCTATTATAAATAAAAAGCGTGAGAACCTGTACCTGTTGCCCGTCTCACGATGTAAAGGCCTTCGCATTGCCCGATTAGTCGAAACGAGCAACGCAGACCCCACGCTGATATGTATATATACGCTACATAACCATACACATACAGCAAGGGCCGTACGGCATAGCATGCGGATACATGACATACCCCGTGGCATCTACCGTTGCTTTGTCTTTGACTAATCGTTGAGAAGTTGCGAAGTTCTTACATCGTCAAAACCAAAGCGTCAAGTAAACGCCTTTCCATTATGTCTATCCCCACCCTGTACCTTAATCCCTACGAAGGGGTTGCGATATCGGCATGAAGACTCTGCAAAAGTACGAATAAAATCCAATCCGACGCTAAAAACCATAAAAATTTCTTCATATACAACGTTTTTTGTAACTTTGCCGATTAGATAACAATAACGCAAGTATATGGAAAAGAAATTCAAGAGAACGACCGTCACTTCGGCACTTCCCTATGCCAACGGTCCTGTACATATCGGTCACCTGGCTGGCGTATACGTGCCTGCCGACATCTACGTGCGCTACCTCCGCCTCAAGGGCGAGGAGGTGCTCTTTGTGGGTGGATCAGACGAGCATGGCGTGCCCGTGACCCAGCGTGCCCGCAAGGAGGGCATCACGCCGCAGGATGTGGTGGACCGCTACCACAACATCATCAAGGAGAGTTTCAAGGAGTTCGGCATCTCGTTCGACGTATATAGCCGCACGACATCGGACGTGCATCATAAGTTTGCGTCGGACTTCTTCCGCAAGCTCTACGATGAGGGCAAGCTGGTGGAGCAGTCGACTATGCAGTTCTACGATGAGAAGACAGGAAAATTCCTCACCGACCGCGACGTGGTGGGCGAGTGCCCCTACTGCCATAAGCAGGCCTACGGCAACCAATGCGAGGAGGGCTGCGGACGTGCACTGGAGCCTACCGAACTCATCAACCCCCGCTCCAAGGAGACAGGCGAGACTCCCGTGCTCAAGGAGACCAAGAACTGGTACCTGCCGCTCAACGAATACCAGCAGTGGCTGAAGGAGTGGATACTGGAGGGTCACAAGGAGTGGCGCCCCAACGTATACGGCCAGTGCAAGTCATGGCTCGACATGGACCTGCAGCCCCGTGCCATGACGCGCGACCTCGACTGGGGTATCCCCGTGCCCGTAGAGGGAGCCGACGGCAAGGTGCTCTACGTATGGTTCGACGCGCCCATCGGCTACATCAGCAACACCAAGGAGCTGTGCGACAACGAGCCTGAGAAGTGGGGCACATGGGAGAAGTGGTGGCAGGATGAGGACACACGCCTGCTGCACTTCATCGGCAA
>JAFWXS010000055.1 GCA_017517925.1 Bacteroidaceae bacterium
AGCGCTACACCTTCTCGGGCAAGTATGGTGCTAACCTCATGGAGGAGGTTGCCCGCTATGCCGTTGTTGCTGCCGAGGTGGCACGTCAGCTGGAGGGTCAGTTCGACGTCATCCACGCTCACGACTGGCTCACCTACTTTGCCGGTATCGCCGCAAAGCGTGTGTCGGGTAAGCCGTTGGTAGTGCATATGCACGCTACGTCGTTCGACCGCTCGTCGAGTGATAATATCGACACCCGCGTTTATGAGATCGAGCGTGCAGGTATGGCCGCTGCTGATCGAGTGATTGCCGTGTCGAACCTTACACGAAATATTGTAATCGAGAAGTATAACATCCCCGCCGAGAAGGTCGTAACGGTTCACAATGCCGTGCGTTTTGCTGAGAAGGAGAACGAGTTGCCCGAGCGTGGCGTGAAGGATAAGATCATCACCTTCCTGGGTCGTATCACCTTCCAGAAGGGTCCCGACTACTTCGTCGAGGCTGCTGCCAAAGTGCTGAAGCGTGTGCCTAACGTACGTTTCGTGATGGCTGGCTCGGGCGATATGATGAACCACGTCATCCGCCGTGTGGCTCGCCTGGGTATTGCCGACCGTTTCCACTTTACGGGCTTCCTGAAGGGTGACGATGTGCATAAGATGTTCCAGCTCTCGGATGTATATATCATGCCTTCGGTATCGGAGCCGTTCGGTATCTCTCCGTTGGAGGCAATGCGTGCCAACGTACCTTCGATCATCTCAAAGCAGAGTGGTGTGGCCGAGGTTTTGGACTACGCCGTGAAGGTTGATTACTGGGATGTTGATGCTATGGCTGACGCCATCTATGGTTTTGTGAAATACCCCGCCTTGTCGAAGATGTTCTCCGAGAAGGGTCTGGAGGAGGTTACCGGTCTAAAGTGGAACAACGCTGCTGCGAAGATCAAGACCGTATATGAGGATGCTATTAACGAATGTGCAAAATAATAAAAACACAAGATATGAAAACTGTTTGCTTATATTTTCAGGTGCATCAGCCTTGGCGTTTGAAGGTCTATCGCTTCTTCAACATCGGTAAGGATCACAACTACCTCGATGACTTTACCAACCGCGCCATCATGCAGAAGGTTGCACGCCAGTGCTACCTGCCGATGAATGCACTGCTATTGAAACTTATCAAGGAGAACAAGGGCGCATTCAAGTGCAGTTTCTCTATTACGGGTTCAGCCGTAGAGCAGTTCCGCGCTTACGCTCCCGAGGTGCTGGATTCGTTCCGTGCCTTGGCCGAGACAGGTTGCGTAGAGTTCCTGGCCGAGACCTACTCTCACTCGTTGGCTTCGCTCTCATCGAAGGAGGATTTCGTGGAGCAGGTGAAGTTGCACACCAAGATGATCAAGGAGGAGTTCGGCAAGAAGCCCGTAGCATTCCGTAATACGGAGTTGATCTACTCTGACCACATCGGCGAGATGGTATCGGAACTCGGTTTCAAGACCATCCTGGCAGAGGGTGCGCGCCACGTCATGGGTTGGAAGTCACCTAACTACATCTACACCAACTCTATCGACAACCGTCTGCGCGTATTGCTCCGCAACTACAAGCTTTCGGACGATATCGCTTTCCGCTTCTCTAATCAGGGCTGGGATCAGTATCCTTTGACCGCCGAGAAGTTCGCACAGTGGGTAGCCGAGGAGAATGGAGATGTTATGAACCTGTTTATGGACTATGAGACCTTCGGTGAGCACCAGAAGGCTACCACAGGTATCTTCGACTTTATGAAGGCTCTGCCCAAGGCTATCCTTAAGCACAACGACGTATGTTTCGCAACGGTTAGCGAGGCGGCGAAGTCATCACAGCCCGTAGGCGTATTGCACTGCCCGCACGTTATGTCGTGGGCTGATGAGGAGCGCGACGTTACAGCTTGGCTCGGCAATGAGTTGCAGAACGAGGCTTTCTCGAAGCTGTATGCCTTGAAGGATAAGGTTAAGTCGTTGAAGAATGCCGATTTTGAGTATGTATGGAACTTCATGCAGACCTCGGATCACTTCTACTACATGGCAACCAAGTGGCTCTCGGATGGTGACGTGCACTCATACTTCAACCCCTACGGTTCGTCTTACGAGGCCTTCATCAACTATATGAACGTGCTCTCTGACTTCGAGATCGAGGTAGAGAAGGCGTTGGCTGCAAAGAAGTCACGCAAGAAGGATACAGCATCGGCATAACGCCCTTGCAACACAAGAAAAAAGACATTTGCCCGTCGGGTAAATGTCTTTTTTTTGTATCTTTGTGTAAAACTGCAACCTATGAAGAGAGGAGAATTTTTACGTCTGTGTGGTGGAATGTTTCTTGCCACACAACTGCCCGAGGAGGTCGTGGCACGCATCGCGGAGCCTATCGCAGGGCCACAGTCATTGAAGACGGTTCGCCACCTGACCATAGCCGTGGGGGCTACCAAGCCCTTCAAGGCGCTGCATCTGTCGGATACGCACCTTACGCGTGTGGATAGCCGCGATAACGAACGCAAGCAACGTCTTGCCGCATCGCGCCAGCGTGTATTCCCGTGGGCGGAGCACTACTTCGATGCCGCTATCCGTTATGCACGTGAGCGCAACTTGATGATTTTGCATACGGGTGACTTGCAGGACTTTGTGAGCGAGGCCAACATCGAGTTTATCCGCGAGCAGCTGGGTATAGGCGACTGGTACGCCTCGGCGGGCAACCACGAATATTCGCAGTATGTGGGCGAGGCGAAGGAGGATGCCGCCTACAAGATGCAGAGCTATGCTAAGGTGCAGTCGGCCTTCCCTAACGATTTGACCGTTGCGTCGAGGGTGATCAATGGCGTGAACTTCGTGGCTTTGGACGATGTATATTATAACGTCACGGCCGAGCAGCACGAGGCTATGCGACGGGAGGTCGCCAAAGGCCTGCCCATCGTGCTGATGTGCCACGTGCCCTTTTATACGCCCAACCACTGCCAAACGATTCTCAAGGGCAATGGTGGCATTGCGGGTTATATGACCGGCGCGCCGCTCTCCATCACGGAGACCTATCAGCAGGATGCATCACGCCCGGCGTCGGAGCAGTGGCGTAATCGCACCGTGCAGCAGCGTGCCGATAAGGCGACACTCGACTTTATTGCCTGGCTCAAGGAGCAACCACTGCTCAAAGCTATCCTGTGCGGACACTGCCACTCGTTCTACGAGGAGCGTTTCTCTCCGACGGCTATGCAGTACACCGTTGAGGCAGGATATAAGGGTGGAGCATATGAGATAGAATTTGTGTAGTATAATATAGGTGTAATAAGTGAAATAGGTGTAATATATAGCACCTATAACACCTATGACACTTAAATAGTTGTTGTATATGCACAAAAAAAAGGAGGCTTCAAAAAAGCCTCCTTTATCGTTGTATGCAAACGTTGCTTACTCAACAGTACCTGCTGAACCAAGAACGTTAACGCACTTGTGCATATACAACTTCTTCAACTCCTCACGAGCGGGACCCAAGTACTTGCGGGGGTCGAACTCAGCGGGGTTGTCAACGAAGATCTTGCGAACCATAGCGGTCATTGCAAGACGGCCGTCAGAGTCGATGTTGATCTTGCAAACTGCAGACTTAGCAGCCTTACGCAACTCCTCCTCGGGAATACCTACTGCATCCTTCAAAGCACCACCGTGAGTGTTGATAATCTTAACATACTCCTGGGGAACTGAAGAAGAGCCGTGAAGTACAATGGGGAATCCGGGCA
>JAFWXS010000056.1 GCA_017517925.1 Bacteroidaceae bacterium
CCTGCCACCTGGGTAAAGACGTTCTCACCCACGATGGGTTTGTTGGCGGGGATGGTGATGCCCGAGTAGGACTCCACGAGGCGGCTCACGTCGTTGAGGCGCTCCTCATTGATGGAGGTCTCGGCACCGAAGTGGTCGCGCAAGATGGCCTGCACGCTGGCCAAGGGGGCATTGCCCGCACGCTCGCCCAGTCCGTTGATGGTGGTGTGGAGCCCCTTGGCACCGGCCAGCACGGCGGCATACACATTGCTCACGGCAAGGTCGTAGTCGTTGTGGCCATGGAAGTCGAAGTGGGTATCGGGGTAGCGCTGCACCATCACGCCCATGAACTCCTGCACCTGCATGGGATTGAGGATGCCGAGGGTATCGGGGAGCATGAAGCGGCGTATACCACAACCCTGCAGACCGTCCATGAGTTGGAACACGTAGTCGGGCGAGTTCTTCATGCCGTTGCTCCAGTCCTCGAGGTACACGTTCACCGCTACGCCCTGCTCGGTGGCGTAGGCTACGGTGCGGCGTATATCGGCAATGTGCTCCTCGGGAGTGCGCTTAAGCTGCTCGGTGCAGTGCTTGAGCGAACCCTTGGTGAGGAGGTTCATCACACGGGCACCACAACGGCGTATCCAGTCGGCCGAAGTGGTACCGTCGACAAAGCCGAGGATTTCCACTTTGTCGATATGTCCGGCACGGGTGGCCCAGTCGCAGATAGCCTTGACCGATTCGGCCTCACCGTCCGATACGCGGGCCGAGGCCACCTCGATGCGGTTTACACGGAGGTCGTCGAGCAAGCAACGTGCAATGGAAAGTTTCTCGTGGGGTACGAACGATACGCCGCTGGTCTGCTCGCCATCGCGCAGCGTAGTGTCCATTATCTCAATCTGTCGGGTTGTCATATCTTGCATTTATCTTTTTACCTATGAATAAGTTGCAAAATTAGTGCAAGCTGAATGAATTATCAAATTTATTTGAATATTTCTGAGGCCTACCTATTTTCTGTGATTGCAAAGCAAGCACTTAAAATTTGTATTGTTGAGCGAGAAAACTTAACAGAGACGAAAGAACAAAAGATTAGGAAAAGCCAACTACATACACCAAATCACCCTCCCCGCACGCCTCTATGTTGCATTAACATCTTTTAACACAGGGGAGGGTGAAAATTTTCGTTTTTTTAGTATGTTTGCAGACGAAAGAACAAAACTTCACAAATTCCTAACAGCCAGCAGCAGCTTTAAGGAGACTCCGGCTGCCTGCTGACGAGCATACACATTGCGAGTCTCACCCAAGCAGTATTATGAAACACTTAACATTCAAGTTCGCTGTATTGTCATTGGCAGTCACGGCAATGGTTGGTTGTTCTAAAGAACAAAGTTCATTCAACATTGAGGACGTCCCCGGAAAAGCAAAAGTCATGGGAACCTTCACGTATGATGCAGGACAAAGTTACACCAACGGAGTATATGTACAACAAATCAAAGGAGCCGCAGGCGTACGCGTGAAAGCACAAATCAGCAACTCTTCCATCAAGAGCAACTCTACCGGATACACCACTTATGAAACCACAACAGATGAGAACGGAAACTACTCTATAGAAATTCCCGCCGTACCCAATGGCACTAACGTAGAAATCATTGCCGACCCATTCTTTGCGACCTATTCAGAAGTCACCGGAGTAAACAACAACACTCCCGAAATCAAGAACGAAGAGGTATTGTTCAAAGTCCAGTCCACAAATGTAAGTATACGCCCTGATGACATCAAGATATACGATGCCATATATAGCTATACCGAAAGAGACGTCAATGAAGCCGACAAGTATACCGCGAAATTTATCGTTAAGGTTGGGCAAGGATATCACAGCAAGAAGAAAGACGAATATCAAGAAGATATGGTAGAACGCGGCTATAATACTGTCAGCGGGAAAGATGTCCTCGTAAAAGACAACAGCAACGGCAAATACTACGGCGCTACGACAAACAGCAACGGCGAGGCAACATTCATTATCCCCACTGCAAACAAGGCATGGCAGAAGTCCATCAGCATAGAGGTACCCGGATATGTTGAAAACAAATACAAGTTCTACAAAAGAGAATGGGACCAATCGGAATATGAGTACAAAGTCAATTCCTACACACTCGAGGGCGTATTCAAATTATATGGAGACGACACACACCGCACAATCTCTTACGATGGCATAGAAGGCGTTCCTACTCCCGTATGCAAAGTTCGCATGATATTCCAACCCTTTGAAGGAGAAGAGGATCATGGCTACTATTGGGACTATCTCTCTTGGACCGATGATTCTAACGACTAAAACTCTACCGCTATGAAGAAGTTTTTTTCAACCATCGTCATTGCCCTGATACCTTTCATGAGCATCAGCGCACAGAGCGAACAATCCAAGAGCTATCTCCCCGAGCAAGGCGATATGGCATTCGGCATCAATGCGGCTCCAGTATTCAAATACGTCGGCAATATTCTCAACGGCACATCTAACAATGAACTCAGCAGCCTTGGCGGAGCTCCTGTCAGCAGTGGTTTTTCTGACTACGATTCTAAGGGAATCACACCCGATGTTTCCATCATGGGTAAATATATGTTAGGAGATAATTGGGGCGTACGCGCCAATATTGGGTTCATGTTCAGCAAGGACAAGTACAGAGGATATGTGCAGGACGACAAGGCAGTAATGCTCAACCCCTTCGATGAATCCAAATTGATAGACAAACATAATGTCAAGCGCAATGGTATGAGCCTAATGCTCGGCACCGAATACCGCAAAGGTTCCAAGCGAATTCAAGGCGTATTCGGCGCGGGTATATTGTTTGGCTTTGTCAATGAGAAGCACTCTTACAGCTATGCCAATGCTGTAACAACCATCAATCAGTACCCTACAACCGCATGGAGTACCTGGAACAATGGGTATCGTACATTGAACCAAAAGACTGAAAAGAGCGTATTCTACGGTTTAACGGGAAGTGCTGGCATTGAATGGTTTGTTGCCCCCAAGGTCTCGTTGGGAGCAGAGGTCAACCTTAGCCTCTACTACATCAACGGCGGACAGCAGTACACCGAATCTGAAGGTTACAACAGCGCGCTCCAGAAAGTAGAGAAGCGCACTGATCTCACTTCACCGGGCAATGATGCTTTCCGTTTCGGTACAGAGAATCTTGGAGGCTCACTCTACATGGCATTCTATTTTTAGACATTGAGAGTTTTCCGCAACTTATATAAGCGAGAGCGTGTCCCCTATCCCGACACGCTCTCGCTTCTTTATCCACACCATTGTTCTCCTCAGTAATAACTCTATATCCCGCATAAATAAAGAAATGTATTCGCAACCCAAAAGGGAGAGAGAGGCTGATGTAACCCTAAAAGTAAAGGCCAGCCTGCCGGCCAGCCTTTACGGTGAAGTTATAGAAGTGTAAGTATTACTTCTTACCTTCGAGTTGCTCCTTAAGAGCTGCAAGTGCATCGATGTCACCAAGTGTGGTAGCAGCAGCCTTGTTCTCGATAGCGGGAGCTGTCTCTTCCTTCTTGGCGCTTCTCTTTGCAGCAGCTGCAGCCTTCTTCTCTGCACGCTCAGCAGCCTTGGCTACATCTTCGAAGATGCGGCTGTGAGAGAGGATGATGCGCTTTGCGTCCTTGTTGAACTCGATTACCTTGAACTCGAGCTTCTCGTCGGCCTGAGCCTGTGAACCGTCTTCCTTAACGAGGTGCTTGGGAGTAGCAAAGCCCTCAACACCGTAGGGAAGAGATACTACAGCGCCCTTGTCGAGCATCTCGATGATAGTACCCTCATGGATAGAGTCTACCTTGAAGATAGTCTCGAATACATCCCAAGGATTCTCCTCGAGCTGCTTGTGACCGAGGCTGAGACGACGGTTATCGGTGTCGATCTCGAGCACCTGAACGTCGAGCATAGCGCCAATCTGTGTAAACTCAGAGGGGTGCTTGATCTTCTTTGTCCAAGAGAGGTCGCTTACGTGGATGAGACCATCTACGCCCTCTTCGATCTCAACGAAGATGCCGAAGTTGGTGAAGTTGCGAACCTTAGCTGAGTGCTTAGAACCAACAGGATAC
>JAFWXS010000057.1 GCA_017517925.1 Bacteroidaceae bacterium
AAGTTATAAATGCTTACATTTATGACTCCTTGCTTGCTCGGCAATGATTAAGCGAGCTTATCATTGCTCTCGCTACGCTACGGAGTTGTCGAGTTGGGCAAGTCTATACTTCCGATTTCTGTGCCGTGTAAGCAATCCGCAGGATTTGCTTTACAATTTGCTACGAATTTTCTGTACAGGATTTATGTTTGTTTCGTTCGGCACTAACTTTAGCGACTTCGTCGCAGAAGATACACTGCGCCTCGGGATAAAAAATAAATGAATTTATTTTGTTCTCCTCTCGGCTTGTTGTATCTTTAGTGCTTGCTATGCAAACCCAGAAATTAGTCTGCGCCTCAGAACCGAAGGTCGCTGGCCGAAGGGAAAAGCAAATATTCAAATAAATTTGATATTTCGTTCGGCTTGCACTTACTTTAGTGCTTGCTATGCAAGCCCAGAAATTAGGCTGTACCTCGGAAAATTACAAGTAAACTTGCATTTTCTCTCGGTTTGCACTAATTTTGTCGCTCTAAATTAAAAGAAAAGTAAAAACAATGAAGAAATTCCTGAATCTTAGCCTGCTTGTGGCAGTGCTGTTCGGGGTATTCCCGACAAACCATTCGTATGCTGCCGACCGCGAACACACTCTCAAGGTGTACAACTGGGCCGACTACATTGATGAAGATTTGCTCGACGAGTTTGAAGTTTGGTACAAAGAACAGACAGGCGAAGAGGTGGAAATCATCTACCAGCTCTTCGACATCAACGAAGTGATGCTTGCCAAACTCGAGAAGGGGCATGAAGACTTCGACGTGGTATGCCCCTCAGAGTATATCATCGACCGTATGCTTGCCAACGACATGCTACTCCCCATTCCCCGCGACTTTGGCAGCACGCCCGACTACATCAGTTTGGTGTCTCCTTATGTCATTGACCAGTTTGCACGTATGGATAAAGAAGGTAAGCCTGCCAACGACTATGCCGTAGGCTATATGTGGGGTACCACGGGTATACTCTACAACCCCGAGTTTGTGACCGATGAGGAGGTAGACTCATGGGGCATCATCTGGGACGACCGCTTCCAGGGCAAGATTCTCATGAAAGATGCTTATCGCGACATCTTCGGCCCCATGCTCATGTATGCCCGCTATCAGGACATTCTCGACGGCAAGGTGACTCGCGAGCAGCTGATGAACGACTCTTCGGATGAGGCCATCGCCACCGTGGAGAACCTGCTCAAGGCTGCCAAGAAGAATATCGCCGGCTGGGAGGTGGACTTCGGCAAGGAGATGATGACCAAGAAGAAGGCCTACATGAACGTGAGCTGGAGCGGCGATGCCGTATGGGCCATCGACGAGGCCGAGGCCATAGGCATGACGCTGAAGTACCACGTGCCACGCGAAGGATCCAACGTATGGTTCGACGGGTGGGTGATACCCAAGTATGCCGTCAACAAGAAGGCGGCCTCGTACTTCATCAACTTCATGTGCATGCCCGAGAACGCCTTGCGCAACATGGATGAGATAGGTTACGTGAGTGTCATCGCCTCACCCGAAATCCTGGAAGCCAAGATTGACTCTACGCTCGACGAATACATCGACCTCACCTACTTCTTCGGCGAAGAGGCCGACAGCGTACCCGTCAACAGCATCCAGTACCCCGACCGGAGCGTCATCGACCGTGCAGCACTGATGCGCGACTGCGGCAGCCGCACCAAAAACATGCTGGAGATGTGGAGCCGCGTCAAGGGCGACAACCTGGAGTCGTGGGTCATCATCCTCATCGTCGTAGTGCTGGGCGCTGCTATCGCATGGGGCATATACAACAAGATGCAGCAGAAAAAACGTCAGGCAAAGCGCAAGAAGAAGAGCCAGCGCAGAAGATAATATCGCTTCAAATACAGTATGTCATTTTGAGCGTAGCGGAAAATCCCGCAAGATGGAATGTGGGGGACTTCGCTCTTGCTCGGGATGGCATACTGTTTTGTATATAATTTTCTTTTCAAGGCTTGCTTTATACTCGCCTTGCACAATCTTTAATGACTGCGTCATTGAAGTTGAAGCTACACTGCGCCTCAGGATAAAAAATAATTGAATTTATTTTGTTCTCCGCTCGGCTTGTTGTAACTTTGTCCCCTTAATATAAAATAGGTATAGTCAAAGATTGTAAATAAGGAACCATAGCATTATGGACACAAGCAACATTGTAGTAAAGTACGCCAATTCTGCCCATGCCGTACACGCCGAGTATATCTGCCAGCTTATCTACGAGTCGGCTCTGCAGCGCGGCACCGGCATCGCCAAGCGTTCGCCCGAATATATCGCCGATAAGATCAATGGCGGCAAGGCTGTAGTAGCCCTCGATGGCGACAAGCTCATTGGATTCAGCTATATCGAGAGTTGGAGTCATGGTGACTTCGTGGCCACCTCGGGTCTTATCGTCGACCCCGAATACCGCCGCCTCGGACTCGCCAGCCGCATCAAGAAGAAAACCTTCGAGCTCGCCCGTGAGCGATTCCCCTATGCCAAGCTCTTCAGCATCACCACCTCACTGCCCGTGATGAAGCTCAATACAGCACTGGGCTACGTGCCCGTGACACTCACCGAACTCACACAGGACGATGAGTTCTGGAAGGGCTGCGAGGGCTGCAAGAACTATGACATCCTGCAACGCAACAATCGCGTACGCTGCCTATGTACCGGCATGCTCTTCGATCCTAAGGCTACACCGGTAGACCCCGACGAAGAGGTGCCCACTATGTCGAAGTGGCAGAACCGCTTGCGCAAAATGCTGCATTTGAAGAGTAAAAAATAAAAGAAGACCCACCCCATCCCCTCCCTCTATGGAGGGGCTTTGCAGGCATCGCGGAGCCCTCTCCCCATAGAGGGGGAGATGTCCGAAGGACAGAGGGGGGCTTCATCTAACATATACAAAGAAACAATGGAACAGAAGAAAAAAGTAGTAGTCGCCTTCAGTGGCGGTCTTGACACCTCGTACACCGTGATGTACCTGGCCAAGGAGAAAGGATATGAAGTGCATGCCGTGTGTGCCAACACCGGCGGATTCAGCGAAGAGCAACTGCGCACCAACGAGGAGAATGCTTACAAGTTGGGTGCTGTGAAGTACATGACCCTCGACGTTACCCAGGAGTACTATGAGAAGAGCCTCAAGTACATGGTCTACGGTAATGTGTTGCGCAACAACTGCTACCCCATCTCGGTGAGCTCAGAGCGTATCTTCCAGGCATTGGCCATCGCACGCTATGCCAAGGAGATAGGTGCCGATGCCATCGCACACGGTTCAACGGGTGCAGGCAACGACCAGATACGTTTCGACATGACCTTCCTCGTGATGGCTCCCGGCATCGAAATCATCACCCTCACCCGTGACAATACTCTCACCCGTAAGGAGGAGGTGGACTACCTCAATGCCAACGGCTTCAATGCCGACTTTGCCAAGCTCAAGTACTCCTACAACGTAGGCATCTGGGGCACCAGCATCTGCGGTGGCGAACTCCTCGACTCCAATCAGGGCCTGCCCGAGTCGGCCTACCTGAAGCATCCCACCAAGGAGGGGCCTGAACTCCTCAAACTCGGCTTCACCAAGGGCGAACTCACCTCTGTCAATGGTGTGGAGTATGCCGACAAGATCAAGGCCATCCAGGCCGTCGAGGAGATAGGTGCGGCCTACGGCATCGGCCGTGACTGTCACGTGGGCGACACCATCATCGGCATCAAGGGCCGTGTTGGCTTCGAGGCTGCAGCCCCCATGCTCATCATCGCTGCACACCGCTACTTGGAGAAGTACACCCTGTCGAAGTGGCAGCAGTATTGGAAAGATCAGGTGGCCAATTGGTACGGCATGTTCCTCCACGAGAGCCAGTACTTAGAGCCCGTGATGCCCGACATCGAGGCCATGCTCGCCAGCTCACAGCGCAACGTGAACGGTGTGGTGACTCTCGAGCTGCGTCCGCTCGGCTTCCAAACCGTAGGTGTAGACTCCAAGGATGACCTCGTGAAGAACAAGTTCGGTGAATATGGCGAGACCCAGAAGGGCTGGACCGCTGAGGAGGCCAAGGGTTTCATCAAGGTAAACTCTACCGCTCTGCGTGCCTACTACGCCTGCCATCCCGACGAGGAAAGATAATTTCGTATAGTATATACATATAGAATGAGCGGGCACACCCGAGGGTGTGCCCGCTCTCTTTGACACTGCACCATGAAGAAAAAGCAGTGCCGCTCGGTTAGTGGAACGTTTGTTCGGTTAGTTGCTCAGTCGGAAGCTCACGGGAAGGGTGAAGCGTACACGTACGGGATCGCCCTTCTGCTTTCCGGGAGTCCAGTTGGGCATGCTGAGTACTACGCGGAGGGCTTCGGCATCGAGTAGCGGGTCAACGGATTTCACTACGGTGTCTTCGCAGATGCTGCCATCCTTGTTCACTACGAACTGTACGATGACGCGGCCCTGAATCTTCTTGTCCATTGCCTCCTTGGGGTACTTTATCTCCTTTTGTAGAAACTTCATCATCTCTTCCATACCACCGGGAAACATGGGTTGTTCTTCTACTACCAGGAATATTTCGCCCTCCTCTTCGCTCTTCTGGACAGGTTTGCCTAAGGCCACGGCCTGAATGTCATTGTTTTTGTGGACTTTTCGGTTTATTTGAGGTTATTTTTTGCACCTTTACCCTCTCGGTTCTTGCAAATAGACCACTATTCGCTTTGTGTATGAAACAATTCAAGATGTCGCAAATAGAAAACTCCTTTGTGCCGATAAACCGGCAGTCGTCGCAACCGACGCTTTCATACCGCGTCGGCAACTAAACTCGAAATAAAATCCAAACAGATTCTTAGTTGATTGGTGCCACAAAGGAAAACATTTGTTTTTATCCGTGCAGCTAAAAGTTTAAGAATTTGCGTTTCGGGGCCCAACTTTAACTTATATTATTAGTTGATGGCCCTTGCCGTGCCTATACCCAAACGATGCCGTATGAACATTTATATCCTTGTGGGGTTATCGCTATACATAAGAAACAATAGTATGCATATAACCCTATTATCCTTAACCTTTATGATTACAGCAAAGATAGCAGCCTATACGCTGCCCGTACTTCCCTATCCTGCCGATGCATTGGAACCCGTCATCAGCGAAGAGACCCTGACCAACCATCATGGCAAGCACTTTGCCGCCTATGTGAACAACCTGAACAAACTGATACCTGGCAGTGAATACGAGGGGCTGCTGGTGGAAGAGATTGTGCAACAGGCAGCCGATGGCCCCATCTACAACAATGCTGGTCAGGTGATGAACCACCGGCTCTACTTCGAGCAGTTCGTCCCTGTATCGCAATATAAAGCGCCGGGCCGCAGGCTGCTCAATGCCATCAACTACACCTTTGGCAGCATGGAAATATTCAAGAAGCAGATGGTAGATGCGGCCATGAATGTCTTTGGCAGCGGATGGGTGTGGCTGGCCGTAGACACCGAGGGACGTATGCAAATCGTGAAGGAGGCCGGCGGCGGCAATCCCTGGCGCCGCGGATTGACTCCACTGCTCGGCATCGACTGTTGGGAGCACAGCTGGTATCTTGACTACGCTTTCGACAAGGCGGCCCACTACAACGGACTGTGGGAGGTGATGAACTGGGAGGTCGTGGAGAACAGACTGCCGCTATAATCACCCTGAATGAAACGAAGGATCTCACATTGTTCTTGCGCAGGATTGCCTTTAACTTTATTTATGCTCTCTCATACTTAAATAATTTACGTAGTCTTTCGCATAATCAAAAATTTGCACTAATTTTGAAAATCAAATTGTGATACCATGCGACGATTCTTTACCGCCATACTCTCCCTTCTCATGCTGACCGGCGTGCTCAACGCCCAATCGGTGGGACTTGTGCTGAGTGGTGGCGGTGCCAAGGGCATCACGCATATCGGTATCATACAGGCACTGGAGGAGAACGGCATCCCCATCGATTATGTGGCAGGAACCTCTATCGGCGCTATCGTCGGCGCACTATATGCCATGGGCTATACCCCTCAGGAGATGCTCGACCTTATAAATTCAAAGGAATTCAAGCAATGTTACTCCGGTGAAGTAGATAAAGATAATACCTACTATATCAAACAGAATGAGCCTACACCGGAACTTTATGCGATTAAAGGTACGTGGGACGATTCTAAAGTTGCGGTGCAAGCTTTGCCGCTCAGCCTTATCGATCCGATACACATGAACATTAAGATAATGGAACTTTGTGTTCAGGCGACTGCGGCTTGCCGAGAAAACTTTGATAGTCTATTTGTCCCTTTCCGCTGTGTAGCTTCCGATGTGTATAATAAGAAAGAAATTGTTTTCAGTCGTGGCGATTTGGGTAATTCAGTACGTGCCTCGATGACTTTCCCATTCGTTTTCCGCCCTATCAGGATTGGAAATACACTATCTTATGACGGGGGCATATATAATAATTTTCCCGCCGATGTGATGGCACGCGATTTCGCTCCCGACTATATTATCGGTAGTGTGGTGTCTTCTAATAACGAGCAGCCTTCTGACGATAATCTTATTGCTCAGGTGGAGAGTATGATTATGCATGTAAGTAATTACGAGTTGCCCGACACGAATGGTATACTCATGAATTTTGATTTGAACGATGAGGTTAGTCTGCTCGACTTTGACAAGTCTCAATATCTGTTTTCTCTTGGGTATAATACGGCTTTGGAGCTTATTGATTCCATTAAGAGTAAAGTGCATCGCACAGTATCGCTTGACACCATAAACAGTCGTCGTGAAACATACAAGCAAACACTCCCCGAGATTGTTTTCAAAAATATCACCATAAGCGGAAGTACCGAAAAACAACGTCGTTTCATCATCGATGAAATACGTCCTGCCGGGCATCGTTATGTGCGGTTCAAAGATTTCAAGCGGGCTTACTTTCGTCTGATGTCCGAGAATGCTATCAAGGAAATATTTCCTACGGCTACATATGATCCGCGCAGCAAGACCTTTGATCTTCACCTTGAAGTTTCGATGGAAGATAACTTTGCTGTAGCTTTTGGTGGCGGGCTCTCTACCAACAATATCAATCAAATCTATTATGGTGTTAACTACAACCATATAGGCCGTCATTCAACAGAAATTCTACTTGACGGACAGTTTGGCCGTATGTACAATAACATACAGCTTATGGGGCGTTTTAATCTCTCTACCAATATACCCATGTCGGTTCGTGTGATAGGGGCATACTCCACTTTGGATTACTTCAAGCAGAGCTTCCTTTTTTCTGACAATTCTTCTCCTGCCCTCAATAAACAGACCGAAATCTTTGCCAAGGCAAAACTTGCTCTTCCCTTTATGACCCAGCATAAAGCCGAATTTGGTATAGGGTATGGTAAGATTGCCGACAGCTATATGCAGAATAGTACCATTGACTTGAATAATTTGGAATATAATACGAGTGTATATCATTTATTGGGCGGGTCGGTACTCTTCAAACGCAACTCTCTCAATACTCCTCAATATGCGACGAAAGGAGTGTCGCAGCAGATCCTGGCGCAGATATTTACAGGTACCAATACATATATGCCTTCCCCATCGACCCAAACACCCTCGTCCAAAGAGGCCGTATCGTGGCTGCAATTGGGGGTCAAGGACCTGCATTATCTGCCGTTGGGGAAAAAACTTGTTCTGGGTACCTATGTTGAGGGCTATTATTCATCGCGTAATCTCGTACATGACTATACAGCAACGATGCTGCAAGCCGGGGCTTTCGCTCCGACTCCCAGTATGTTGTTTACTTATAATCCAACATTCCGTGCCAACCAATATGTGGCTGCGGGGCTCAAGCCTATCTATATGTTCAGCCCATATCTGCAACTTCGTCTTGAGGCATATGCTTTTGTACCCATTAATCCCATCTTGTGTAATGAAGAGGGTAGGGGATACTATGGTAAGCCGTTCTCGATGTTGGCACATATAGAGGAGCTTTCATTCGTAGGGCGTTTTTCAACCTTTGTTATCAGTGCTTATCTCAATTATAATAGTTCGTCGCCAAAAAATATCGGTGCTGGCATTTCATTGGGTTGGTACATGATGAACAATCGTTTTATTGAACAGTAGATATGCTGAGGGCATAAATTTCTTGTTTTTACTTCGAAAAGGGAGGATTGATGATAAAAATGAATGTTTTTGTCAAAAAAAATGCGAATACATTTTGTGATGTCAAAAAAACGCTATACCTTTGCATCGCAATTGAGAAAACAACGGCTCCATAGCTCAACTGAATAGAGCATTTGACTACGGATCAAAAGGTTATAGGTTTGAATCCTATTGGAGTCACTCGGTGCAAGAGACGGACAGATGTTCGTCTCTTTTCTTTTATAGCAGTTGTATCACCACAGGGCAATGATTGTTGATGCAATCAGTGGGTGGCACTGGTGTGGTATAACAAAAGGATGACCTTTCGGGCCATCCTTTTGTTGCATATTGTCCTTTGCTGTTACTCGGCAGACGTAGCCAACGGTGAGGGAGTGGTGTAGGTGCGTGTGGCAAGCTCTTTGTCGAGCATATACATACCATACTTGTTGTCCTCTACAGCCTCTACGGCAGCTATCATCTCGCGGGCATTCTCTTCCTCCTCTACCTGCTCGTCGATAAACCATACGAGTCGGTTGGTGGAGGCAAAGTCGCGGTCCACATTGGCGATGGCTGCGAGGTTATTAATGAGTGCTGTCACCTTCTTCTCGTGCTCGAGGGTCTGCTTGAACATCGCCAGTACGCTGTCCCACTCGGCAGGCACCTCCTCGATGGGTAGCAGGGTCACCTTGGCATCGCGTGAGTTGAGATAGTTCATGAAGATACGTGCATGGTCCTGCTCTTCGAGGTACTGCACATAGAA
This sequence comes from Bacteroidaceae bacterium, assembly GCA_017517925.1. Lineage (GTDB taxonomy): Bacteria > Bacteroidota > Bacteroidia > Bacteroidales > Bacteroidaceae > UBA1189. The sequence continues at coordinate 8,879 of JAFWXS010000057.1, forward strand.
CCAGTTGGCCACACCCTTGAGGCCCTTGGCCTCGGCATCCATCGACATGGCGAGGTAGAGATAGGCCGACCATAGTTCGGCGTTAATCTGAGCGTTGATCGCTGCGTGGAGTTTGTTGCTTAACATATAAGTTGAGTTTTAATGTTTTGATATTTTCCTTTTCGCGATGGTGTCATGCTGAGTGCAACGAAGCATCCCGCACTTATTAGAGCTCGGTCTTCCACACCCCGTGCAGGTTGCAGTACTCGTATACTGCTACGGGCTTGCCTGAGCATGTGCAGATTTCTGCTTCTGCCTTACCCTCGTGAGGAAGGTCGATGCGGATACCGCCATTCTCCATCTCTACATAGATGAAGGCGATGTGATGGTCTTCGGTCATGGGGTGCGGCACACTACCCACCTCCACCTTGATACGGCAATCGTCGAGACGGGTTACCACGGGGAGGTGCTTCTCTACGCTGGCGTCTACGGTATTCACGGTGAGTTCCTTCATCTTCTCGCCGCAGCATACTACGGGTACCTTAGAGTCAATCACTTTCTGTATTACATTACCACAATGCTCACATTTGAAAAATTTTACTGCCATAATATTTAAGTTTTAATGGTTATAATTCGTTGTTGTTTCTGTTTTTCTGATGCGAAGATAGAAACTTATTTTCAACTGTGCAAATACATCTCGTCTATCGGGCTATAGATGGCGTTAAATATCCAGCCACTTCTACAGTAACAACAGCTAAGGAAAATTGTTCTTGGAGGCAGAAACGGGTTAAAAGAGAGCAGAATGAGGGGTTAGAAAAGCCACCTACAAGGCCTTTGAGGTACGCCTACGCCTATACCTCGAAAACCTTGCAGATGGCTTATGCATTATCGGATTCTCTCAGGGTCACGATAATGCAAAAATAGTGCAAGCCGAACGAAATACCAAATTTCAACGAGTGTAAACAGAGATATTTGTATTGTCTTGTTTTTGTTTTTGTTTTGTGGTTTCCTTGTATCTCTTGGTGTATCCTAAGATAGCTTAGGCTTTCTTAGACTCCCTATAGTATCTCTAACTCCTTTGCAAATTTATAAAAAGACACGCAATGTCAATGATGTTTTCAAAAAATCATATCAAAAATTCTTTTCCCTATAATCCCTTAGAGCCTCCAACCTTCCTATAACATCCTATTCACTCGGATAGTTAAACTCAAATCGTGAGCCCACGATATCGCCTATGATTGCGCCTAACATGGTGGTTTTCTTGTTTTATGGTTCTTGATACTTACGGCCATTCAGCTTCTCGTAAGCATATTTGAATATCTGTCTTTCTAAAGGTACGAGCCCTATGCCCAACTGTTTCGACTTGGCAAGCATCACATTCCAATACTCGCGCAAGTCCTTAATATCCGCATTTCTTTGCATCACATAGCCAGCCATGATACTATCGTAGATGGGGAGCGCATTCCCCTCAAGTGTACGATAGAGCCAGTAGCGAGTATGTTTGGTGATGAACGCCACATTTATGAACTTTACCGCCTTGTTAAACTCACTCACGGCCTCCACCAACACACCGATAGTCTCTTCTGTAACATCTGTCATTGAGAGGCAAGCATCTACAAGGTGCTGGTAGCGTAGCTTTAACTTCTCCCAATTGAAACCATCGCCAAATAGATATATTCCTCGTCCCGAATTACCGCCCCATATCTGAATCAGATGGAAGATTTCTTCAAGATTGTCTCCAGGCATATACGATTTGATTAATCGGATTATATGCTCCTCTAAATCGTCATCATTCTTTATTCTCAAGCTCTTGAATTCTTCTTCCTTTCCGCGAAGCGTTATCATCGCTTTCACATTCTTGGAGAAATCATCCTTATCAATCAGGGCTACTTTAGTAGCGGTGTAATCAATATCGGGAAATCGATATTTGGGATTTAACTCTATGGGAATTAATTTCAGAGCTTCACTCTCCTCGACATATTGAAATCGTCCTTCCTCAAAGAACATTTCCTTTGGTCGCACCCATACCTCTCCTTTCCCATACATGGCCTGATACACCACCAACGCTTCGCATGTCTCAGAGTCTTTAGCCTCATAGAGCACACGGTAGAGATTGCCTTTCTTGTGTCTGTAGTAGCCTTTCATTGTGATTGATTATTTATGATACGCACACTTTCTATGTTTATGAAATGATAAAAAAGATATCCTACAAATATGTCATACCCCAATTATAAATCCCAGAATTATCTGTCAATTCTTTTTTAATTAATTTGATTATTGGGAATTCTTTATAATGAAATTATAATGCCGTAGTTTTAATAGTTAGTACTTATTCAAGAGGGAATAAGTAGCGATATCTAAGATAATTGATCCAATTATTAGAATCATCTAAATTTAGATACTTTTCCATCAAATCAAATAACTCTTCATATGTAATAGAAACAAAAGAGTTTTTTCCGATTTCAGTTAATAGTTCTTTGTAAACAGGTATTGCATTATTATCAAAATGTACGTTTCCTTTGGGATATAAAGTGATAGAGGTGAAATTTTCAATATCTCCATGCATTACCATTGATGCGCCAAGGATATGATTTCTCCAAATTTGTCTGAGTTTATTGGAAACGAGGGTATCATGTAAAACATCATCTTTGTAATATCTACTGTTTATAGTAACAGTAAGATAATTTTGGAAAAGACGGGTATTCCCATTCTCATCCTTTACATGAGCATATTCACTAGTGTGCTCTTTTAAAGGGTATTCTTTTTCTGTATATTTAACTTCAATTCCTATACCGCACGATTTGTTGTTTTTGTTCTTATATGAAATATAAACATCAAATGCAGTGTGGTCAAAAAGGTAATCTTCTATGGGTTCTGGATGAAACTCTATCTTAATGTCTGTTACAGTAGATATTTCTTCTTTCCCTAAGATTTGGTTAAGCAAATCCTTACATCCATTCTTGTCTTTGTGCATAGGAAAGAATATGTTGTAGGGGATGTGTTCACTTCTTAATAGATTGGTAAGCATCTGCCCGCTTGGTGCAGATGATGTTTTAGGGATAGGTTTTTTGAGTTCTGTTAATATCTCCTCTCTGAATCCCTCATAGAATACAAGTCCTTTTTGTGCATCATCATAGTTCAGTACGTTTGGATACTTGTTATATCCCACACCAAGATAGTTCTTTCTGAATTCTATTTGGTGTGCTCTTGCTTTTCTCTTAAATTCTGAATAATTATGTTTCATTTCTTCTCCTTTTGCCCCAAAGTTAAAAAGTTAATTCCGTATCTGCAAGTATCTTTTCCTTTTATCTCTTTACACCTTTTCGAATAGAGACCTATTCTCTTTTATCATCACCTGCAAGCGACATGCTTATCACTTGCAAGTGTCGCATTCGTCGCTTGCTTCCGTTGCATCCGTCACTTGCTTGTGTTGCGAAAGTTCTCTCTGTGCAATGTGTTTAATCCACATGCAGTATGTACTCGTCAACTCGTAGCAAATAGCGTTTCTTCTGTTCCATAATAGTGTTTGTTGGTTGTTCACAACAATCGTTATTTCTGATAATTTATGGGGAATTCACGGTAATTCATGTTAAATAAAATCCGTCATCGCGGAGTTTTTTTAAACATAAATGCCCACAAACATTTAGGTCGCTGGCCGAGGGCGGAGTACAGCATCGGGGGCATGACGATTGTCGGCCTCGCGCACGAGGCGTAGCTTGGTGACTATGGCAAGTCTGTCCCATAATGCGGACAGGGAAGAAGTTTTTTATCACACCAGCAAAAAATAATAATCGACAAAGCCATAAACCACCGGAAACAAAGCTATAAATCATTATTTCGCCTGCTTTGCCGTTTTGGGCTGAGGTGTTGGTAGTAGTTCGTAAGTAGCAATAGATGTGATGCTCACCGACCGACACCCTCAAGCAGCAGGGTGTCGGTCGACAATCATCATATCCACAGCAGTTTACAGACTATTACCGATACCTTGGCTAAAAAAGGGAGTTGGCCCGGTTCGTATGGATTCACCTTGTACCCCAGTACAGGAATAGCATGCCGAGGAGCACGATCAGGAGGTCAATGGTCTTGCTCTTGAGATTCTTCTCACGGAAGAGCAAGGCACCGCAGAGGAATGACACCACTACGCTGCCGCGCCGCACCATGGAAACAACGGCGATGAGCGAGCCCTCTTGGGCCAGGGCGGTGAAGTAGGCAAAGTCGGCGGCACAGAGGAAGAGGGAGATGAGCGGTATCGCCCACGACCAGCGGAAGGGGGTACCTTGCCTACGCTGGGGATACCACAGCACCATGAGCACTATGCCCATGATAAGGCATTGGTAGAGGGTGAACCATGACTGCACGGCCATGCTGTCGAACCGCTGCATGAGGAACTTGTCGTACAATGCACTCACGGCACCGAGCAGCGAGGCCAGCGCCACACACCATATCCAGCGGTTGTAGCGGAAGTCGATGCCCTCACGCTTGCTGCTACGGCTGAGCAGCAGCACCGAGGCGATGGCGAGGAGCACGCCTATCCATTGGTATGTGTTGAGCCGCTCGCCGAAGATGAGCAGCGCACCCAGGAGCACCATCACGGGACGCGTAGCATTGATAGGTCCCACGATGGTGATGGGCAGATGCTTCATGCCGAAGTAGCCGAAGAGCCATGAGCCGAGCACGATGAACGACTTGAGAATGATGTACTTGTGTACCTCCCATCCACACGCGGGCACGTAGACCATGGTGCCATCGAGCACGTCGGTAGTGCCCGAGAGGAGGATGAAGGGTAAGAAGATGCACGACGAGAACAGCGTGTTGAGGAAGAGCACGGGGATGACGGCATTGCCACGCAACGCCTGTTTCTTACTCACATCGTAGAGGCCGAGCAGCGCGGCCGAGAGGAATGCTAAGGATAACCACATGGAATGATAATGACGAAAACGAAGACGAAAACCACGGATTTCACTGAAATTACACGGATTTCTTCCTCCTAAACTCTTCACTCTTAATTCTTAACTCTTCACTCTTCACTTATTGGTGCGATAGTAGGCATCGTACAGGTAGGCGAGTTCATCCTTGCGTGCTCCGAGCGACTCCAATAATCTCGAGTCGGAATATACGGTGTCGGCGAAAGTGGGGGGAGCGGCGTACTGTTCCTCGTCGTAAGGTTCTGAGGCGTGTAGCTCTTCGGCACGGGCCATGCAGCGGAAGCAGTCGTCGCGCTGTCCTTGTAACCAATAGTTGTAGGCGGCGTGTCGCCAGTCGGTAGCTGTGAGCTCGTCGGTGTGCTCGGCCATCATACGCTCGTAGTACTTGGTGGCCTGTGCGCCCTGCTCGTCCATGAAGCTACACTCGGCCAGGAGGCGGAGCGACTTGAGTGCTTCGGGGTGGTGATAGTCGAGCTTGTGTAGGCGAGGCAACGCCTCTTCATACTCGCCCAGTTCGTAGAGCAGTTCGGACACGTGGTAGGTGAGGCTGAGGTTGTCGGGCTTCATCGTCTCGGCTGTCTCGTAGTACTCGAGAGCCTTGCCATAGTTGCCGATGGCGCGGTGGCACTGTGCCAGATGATGGATGGTCCAGTAGCTGTCGGGCTTCATGAGGTCGGCCTTGGTGTAGGCTTCGATGGCATCGTCATACATCTTCATCTTTTGGTAGCAGAGTCCGAACTGCTGCAGTTGGGTGGCCTCCATGCGCTCGGGGTGATGGCCTTCGAGGCGGATGAAGCACTCGACGGCACGGAGGTAACGCTTCAGCTTGATGTTGAGACCGATGAGCTTGAACAGGCAGTCGGGCTCTACGACGAGCGGGTAGAGGGGGTTGCTTCGCATCACTCCCAGTACGACATGATTGAAGGGGTTGTCAAACTCCTGCGCATTGGTGAAGAGCTTGAAGAAACGGTAGAGGTTCTGCACATATTGGCGCAGAATGCTCTGTGTCGTTTGCTTGCTTATGCGCTTCAGGTCGGGCATGTCTGCACTCTCCTTGAGGGCTCGGTTCTGCTCGTCGAGCTGGCTCATCATGGCCTCGCGTTGTGCTTGCGGTATCTCGCGTATGGCGTAGCAGAAGGAGTATTTGTCGGAGTCGCACATGTAGGCCGACTGCAATATGGTGTCGGCAATCACGTTGCCCGTGCCGGGAGTGCCTATGATGCCGAGCATATCGGCCTGCCACGCATCGAAGGGGCGGAACCAGTTGCTTATCGTATAGAAGAAGGGGTAACGCTTGAGTTGCGAGAAGGTGCTCATGTTTACATCCACGCCCTCCATCTGCCATTCGGTAATCTCGCGCATACTCTCCTCCAGGCCGCTCTCGTGCATCCACTGTTCCCAGTCGGGGTTGATGTCATCGGCGTTCGGCTCTTCCTTGTTGATGTTGGGCATCCGGCGCAGCTTGGGGTTCTTCATCAGTTCGGGGATAATCTCCTCACGCATCTTGCGGTCTACCTCCTCGGTGTCGGTGCTGCGGATGAATTGCAGAATGACCTCACAAACCTGGTCGCCGAACATGGGGTCTTCGCTCAGCAGTTCGAGGCGGGCCTTCGCTTCGCTGTAGTAGCCTATGCGGTCGCCCCAGCAATAACAACAGATGACGATACCCACTAAGGCGCGGATGCTCACCATCGTCTCGGGATGGTAGTAGGCATCGCACAGGAAGAGTAGCTTCGATGGGTCAAACATGCGCAGCAGGCTCAGCGTCACGGCACTCACGACGGTACACTGGTCGGCCCGGGTGATGGTGGGCGAGAGCAGCAAGGCATCGGCCTCGGCAGCTGTGGCTGCATCCCACGTACCCTGAGTCCAGAGGTCGGTGAACAGTGACGAGAGTTGCTTGTCGTGTGTGGTGGCAAGCTGTTGCATCTCCTCGCTGCCGGTAAGGCTACGTGTACCCTCAGCAAAGACTTCGAGCTGCAAACGGTAGGTGTGGAGCGACTCGCGGCGGACGGTCTTGCTTTGCGAGGTGTAGTAGGGCATCTCTTTGGTTCTATGTACTGCAAGAGTACAGCGGTCACTCAATTGCAGTGCATGTCCCACAAGCTGCAGATACACGCGGTCGCGCTCGGGGTCTGCTACGCCTTGTTTGAAGTAGTCGATGAGCGCGTCATACGTTGTGGCGATTCCGCTCAGATCGTACTCCAACTCGGTGAGCCCCGCCTCGCGAATCTCCTTCGCAAGGTCTTCCAAAAAGTGGTAAAAATGATTCTTCTTGATATGGTCAATCCTGTGACCTGACAGACGATTTATGTTCACAATGGTGGTTTTTATTCTATTATAAACGAACATCTAATTTTGTACAAAGTTCGCTAAGATTTCTGAACTATACAAACGATTGGTAATGATTTTTATATCCGATTGACATTGTAAATGTGCTCTAAAAGGATAAAAAACAAGGAAAAAGAGGCGTTTTGTAAAATAATCCTAAAAAATTTGGTTGTTTCTAAATAAAAATTACTACTTTTGAGCAATTTATAGGCAAACTATTAATAATCTAAAGCTATGGGATATTTAAGATTCGACAAGACGTTAATGACGAACTTAGAAGAATCGCTCCCTCGCGAGATATTGCGTACCAATAGGTCGGGCGCGTATAGCTGCTCTACCATTATTGACTGCAATACGAGAAAGTACCATGGACTGCTCGTTATCCCCATCCCCGAGATGGACGATGAGAATCATGTACTGCTTTCTACCCTCGATGAGACAGTGATTCAGCACGGCGCCGAATTCAATCTTGGCGTTCACAAGTATTCGGGTAACAGCTTTAGTCCTCAGGGACACAAGTATATCCGAGAGTTTAACTGGCAGCGTGTGCCGACCACCATCTACCGTGTCGGTGGCGTAATCCTGAAGAAAGAGAAGGCTTTCGTGCATCACGAGAACCGTATCCTCATCCGTTACACATTGCTCGATGCGCATTCGGCTACGACATTGCGATTGCGCCCGTTCCTCGCTTTCCGCAGCGTGCGGCAGTTTACACACGAGAACTGGCAGGTGAATAAGAACTATCAGGAGGTGGACAACGGCATCAAGACATGTATGTACCCCGGCTATCCCGAGCTCTACATGCAGACAAATAAGAAGAGCGAGTTTGTATACAACCCCGATTGGTATCGTGGCATGGAGTACCCCAAGGAGCAGGAGCGTGGCTACCACTTCAACGAGGACCTCTACGTGCCCGGATATTTCGAGGTGCCCATCAAGAAGGGCGAGACCGTCATCTTCTCGGCCGGTATCTCTGAAGCCTCTTCACGCAAGCTGAAGCAGATGTTCGAGCACGAATATGAAATCCGTCCCCCACGCGATACATTTAAGAATAGTATGATTATCGCCGGTCACCAGTTCCATAATTTGCAAGGCGACCGTCACTATATTCTGGCCGGTTATCCCTGGTTTAAGTGTCGTGCCCGCGATATGTTCGTGTCGCTTCCCGGCTTGACACTGGCCGTAGGCGAGATGGACGAGTTCCAGTCGGCTATGAAGACCGCTGCAGAAGCGATCAATGACTTCATTAACGAGCGACCCAGCGAGTGCAAGATATATGAGATGGAACATCCTGATGTACTCCTTTGGGCCGTATGGACCTTGCAACAGTATGCCAAGAAGACCTCGCTGAAGCAGTGCTGGGACGAGTATGGCCAATTGTTGCAGGATGTCATCGAGTATATCCGTCGTGGCAAGCATGACAATCTCTTCCTCCATGACAACGCGTTGCTCTATACTAATGGTAGAGACAAGGCGGTGACGTGGATGAACTCTACTGCCAATGGCCGTCCTGTAGTGCCTCGTACCGGTTATGTTGTGGAAATCAATGCTTTGTGGTACAATGCGCTCCGCTTTGTTTCCGGACTTTGTCATGTGGGTGGCAATGAGGATATGTCTGAGACATTGAACGACCTCGCACAGCGTTGCCAGCTTTCATTCGTAGGCAAGTTCCTCAATGAGCACGGTTGGTTGTTCGACTATGTGGATGGTGATACTCCCGACTGGAGCGTACGTCCCAACATGATTTTTGCTGTCGCTCTTGACTACTCTCCGCTCGACCGCAAGCAGCAGAAGAGCGTGCTCGATATCGTTACCAAGGAGCTCCTCACTCCGAAGGGTCTCCGCTCGCTCAGCCCCAAGAGCTTCGGCTACAACCCCAACTATGTAGGTCCTCAGGTAGAGCGTGACTACGCTTACCATCAGGGTACTGCATGGCCTTGGCTCGGTGGCTTCTACATGGAGGCATACCTGCGCATCCACAAGATGAGCGGTCTGTCGTTCGTGGATCGCCAGCTCATCGGCTTCGAAGACGAGATGACATCGCACTGTATCGGCTCTATCCCCGAGCTGTTCGACGGTAACCCCCCGTTCACCGGTCGCGGTGCTGTAGCTTTCGCCATGAACGTGGCCGAGATATTGCGCATATTGGATGTATTAAAAGAGTATGACAATTAATAAGTAGGAGGAACGATATATGAAAGTATTAATGTTCGGTTGGGAGTTTCCTCCTAAGATATATGGAGGTCTCGCTGTTGCCAGTTATGGTATAACGAAGGGATTGAGCCTTCAGGGCGATGTAGAAACCACCTTCTGTCTGCCCAAACCCACGGGCGAAGAGGAGGGGTTCCTGAAAATCATAAACATGAGTCAGGTTCCCGTCGTATGGCGCGACGTCAATTACGACTGGATAAAGGATAGGTTCGTTGGCCATAGGGCTGAGGACTACTATCGTTTCCGCGACCATCTCTATGCCGATTTCAATTATCTGCAAGGACTCGACGACCTGGGGTGCATACAGTTTGCCGGTGGTTATCCTGAGAATCTGCATGACGAAATCAATAACTTCAGCATCATCTCTGGTGTCTTGGCTCGTAGCGAGGAGTTTGACCTGATTCATGCACACGACTGGCTGACATACCCTGCAGGTGTGCATGCCAAGATGGTGAGCGGAAAGCCTTTGTGCATCCACGTTCATGCTACCGACTTCGACCGCTCTCGTGGTAAGGTCAATCCCACGGTGTACAGCATAGAGAAGAATGGTATGGATCATGCTGATTGTATTATGTGTGTGTCAGAGCATACACGTCAGACCGTCATCCATCAGTATCACCAAGACCCACGCAAGTGTGTGGCCATGCACAATGCCGTATATCCTCTCAGTCAGGAGTTGGTGGATATTGTTCCCAACAAGAACCCCAACGAAAAGGTGGTTACCTATTTGGGACGTATCACCATGCAGAAGGGACCGGAGTATTTCGTGGAAGCTGCTGCTAAGGTACTTCAGCGCACTCGCAATATCCGTTTCTGTATGGCAGGTAGCGGTGATATGATGAATGCCATGATCCACTTGGCTGCTGAGCGCGGCATTGCTGACCGTTTCCACTTCCCTGGATTCCAGAAAGGACGTCAAGTATATGAGGCATACAAGAATTCCGATGTCTTTGTAATGCCATCCGTTTCCGAACCTTTTGGTATTGCCCCGTTGGAGGCCATGCAATGTGGTTGTCCCTCCATCATTTCAAAGCAGTCGGGTTGTGGCGAGATTCTGGACAATGTGATCAAGGTCGACTATTGGGACATCGACGCTTTGGCTGATGCTATGTATAGCGTATGTACCAACGAAGCCCTGTACGATTACCTCTCTGAGGAGGGTATCAAGGAGGTGGACCGTATCACCTGGGAGAAGGTTGGCTTGCGCATACGTGAATGTTATAATCAGCTTTGTGGCCGTGGTTATTTCAATAACGACGACTACCTGGATGCTGTAAAAGATATAAAGTAAAAAGAGGCGGTTACGCTAAACAACAAAAAAGTTCAAAAGATTAAATATTCAAGTCATGAAAACCATTTGTCTATATTTTGAGATACATCAGATTGTTCATCTGAGAAGGTACCGCTTCTTCGATATAGGTACCGACCACTACTACTACGACGACTATGCCAACGAGGGTAGTATCAGCGATATTGCAGAGCGTTCTTATGTGCCCGCTCTCACCACCCTGCTCGACATGATTAAGAGCAGCAACGGTTACTTCAAGGTGGCCTTCTCGCTTTCAGGTGTAGGTCTCGAGCAACTCGAGCGTTATGCTCCCCAGGTGGTAGACCTCCTGCAGGAGATTAACAAGACCGGCTGTTGCGAATTCCTCGCCGAGCCTTACTCACACGGCCTCTCTTCACTGGCCAACGAGGAGTGCTTCCGCAGTGACGTTGATCGCATGTGCAAGAAAATCAAGCAGGTGTTCGGTAAGACTCCCAAGGTATTCCGCAACTCAAGCCTTATCTACAGTGACGATATAGGTGCTCAAGTTGCAGCTATGGGCTTCAAGGGTGTACTTACCGAAGGTGCCAAGCACATCCTCGGATGGAAGAGTCCGCACTACCTCTATCACGCCAATACTAACCCCAACCTCAAGGTGTTGCTCCGTGACTTCAAGCTCTCTGATGATATCTCACTTCGCTTCTCCAACACTTCATGGGATGCATATCCCTTGATGGCGGGTACTTACATGGATTGGATTGCCGGCACTCCTGCCGAGGAGGAGGTAATCAATATCTTCATGGAACTCTCTGCCCTCGGTATCTTCCAGCCGCTGAGCTCAAATATCCTTGAGTTCTTCAAGGCTCTGCCCGAATGTGCACGTGAGCGCGGCATCTCGTTCTCTACCCCGAGCGAGGTAATCAAGAACTACAAGTCGGTAGGTCCTGTTGACGTTCCTTACCCCATGTCATGGGTCGACGAGGAGCGCGACATCAGCTCATGGCTGGGTAATACCATGCAGCGTGAGGCTTTCAACAAGCTCTACAGCGTAGCCGAGCGCGTGCTCATCGGTATCGACAAGCGCATCAAGCAGGACTGGGACTACCTGCAGGCGAGCGACAACTTCCGTTTCATGACCACCAAGCAGAACAAGGTGGGTATGAACCGCGGTATCTACGACTCACCTTACGATGCGTTCACCAACTACATGAATATCCTCGGTGACTTTATCAGTCGTGTCAACTCGCTCTATCCTATAGACATCGACAATGAGGAACTCAACGCTCTGCTCACCACCATCAAGAATCAGGACAAGGAAATTGAGGATTTGACCAAGGAATTGGAGAAAATCAAGGGTGTTACTCTCCCCTCTGCCGAAGAGAAACCCAAGAAAACTGCCGCAAAGAAGCCTGCGGCAAAGAAAGCCAAGAAGACTGAAGAACCCAAGGCTGAGTAGGATTTTGTAAACATACCTATATTATATAGGAAAGCACGTGCGCTTGTGAGAGTGTGCGTGCTTTTTTGTGAATAAATTTGGTGGATTGTGGAAAAAGTGCTAATTTTGCAGCCGATTTCAAAAACTATATTTATTTATTAACAAAAAAAGAGTATGAATCAGTACGAAACCGTTTTCATTTTGACTCCCGTTTTATCTGATGTTCAGATGAAGGAAGCGGTAGAGAAATTCAAGGGTATTCTTACCGCTGAGGGCGCTGAGATTATCAATGAAGAGAACTGGGGTATGAAGAAATTGGCATATCCTATTGAGAAGAAGTCAACAGGCTTCTATCAGTTGCTCGAGTTCAAGGCTGAGCCCACAGTAATTGACAAGTTGGAGTTGAACTTCCGTCGTGACGAACGCGTAATCCGTTACATCACTGTTAAGCTTGACAAGTATGCAGCTGAGTACGCAGCAAAGAGAAAGAGTGTTAAACAAGCTAAAGCACAGGAGGCATAATTATGGCAGTACAGAATGGTGAAATCCGCTACTTGACCCCCCCTACAGTAGACGTTAAGAAGAAGAAATATTGCCGTTTTAAGAAGAGCGGTATCAAGTATGTAGACTACAAGGATCCCGAGTTCCTGAAAAAGTTCTTGAACGAGCAGGGTAAGATCCTTCCCCGTCGCATCACCGGTACATCACTCAAGTACCAGCGTCGTGTGGCTCAGGCCGTTAAGCGTGCTCGCCACTTGGCATTGCTTCCCTTTGTAACTGATATGATGAAATAATTAAAAGGAGGAACAAGACATGGAACTTATTTTGATTGAAGACGTAGCAGGTTTGGGCTACAAGAACGACATCGTTTCAGTGAAGAAGGGTTATGGCCGTAACTACCTGATTCCTCAGGGCAAAGCTGTCATCGCATCAGAGAGCGCTCGTAAGGTTTTGGCTGAGAACTTGAAACAGCGTGCTCACAAGCTCGCCAAGATCAAGGCTGATGCTGAGGAGTTGGCTGCTAAGCTCGCTCCCGTTGCATTGACCATCGCTACTAAGGTTAGCGCTACCGGTACAATCTTCGGTGCTGTTACCAACATCCAGATTGCTGAGGCATTGGCTAAGCTCGGTTTCGAGATCGACCGCAAGACTATCGTTGTTAAGGAGACCGTTAAGGAAGTGGGTTCTTACACCGCTACCGTAAAACTCCACAAGGAAGTTTCTGTAGAGATTCCTTTCGAGGTAGTTGCTGAAGAGGCTTAATCATTAAATCTCTTTATACATAAGGGGCCGAACCGTAAGGCTTGGCCACTTTGCCGAAATAGCTCAGTTGGTAGAGCAACGCATTCGTAATGCGTAGGTCGCGGGTTCGAGTCCCGCTTTCGGCTCAAATGGAATAAGTCCCAGTTTTCGCTGGGACTTTTCTTTTTTATAGGCACGATAGGTAGCGCTCTCCCCCATCGGGCAGTAGCACAACGATTATCTTGTCCTTATACTCCGGCCTTATGGCCATTTGGCGTGCGGCGTAGAGTGCTGCTCCGCTGCTGATACCGGCAAAGATCCCTTCTGTATTCGCCAGTTCGCGTACCGTGGTTAGGGCATCGCTCTCACTCACGCCTATCACCTCATCTACGACTGAAGCGTCATAGTTGTCTGGTATAAAGTTGGCCCCTATGCCTTGTAGCCCGTGTGGGGCCGCTTGGCCTCCTTGCAATAGGGGAGATGCCGTAGGCTCTACAGCGATGATGCGCACCTCGGGATTGCGTGCCTTCAGCGCACGTCCTATTCCTGTAAGCGTACCTCCGGTGCCCACGCCGGCTATGAATGCGGACACCTCGCCATCGGTATCGTCCCATATCTCCACAGCGGTGGTGCGCTCATGCACGAGCGGATTGGCACTGTTGGAGAACTGTTGCGGAATGATGCTGTTGGGAGTGGCGGCATGCAACTCTTCGGCCTTGGCGATGCTGCCTGCCATACCCAGCTGTCCCTCGGTGAGCACCACCTCGGCGCCGTATGCCGCGAGCAGCTTGCGTCGCTCTATGCTCATGGTGTCGGGCATGGTGAGGATGAGGCGGTAGCCCCTGATGGCCGCCACCATGGCGAGGCCTATGCCCGTGTTGCCACTCGTGGGCTCTATGATGGTGCCTCCCGGGTGCAATGCTCCTCGTTGCTCGGCATCTACTATCATGGCGAGGGCGGCACGTGCCTTCACGCTACCGCTTGGATTCATGCCTTCTACTTTGGCAATAAGGCGCGCGCCTATGTTATATTTCTTCCCATATCGTGAAAGCTCCACTAAAGGGGTGTGCCCTATGAGGACTGTCATGTCGGATGCTATCTTCATACCTTGTTTGTTGTCTATGGTGCAAACTTATACAAATTTCTCCATTCGTACAAACATTTGTGTTCTGCGTATAGTTTGACTATCCGGCAAGTAAGTTTGGTTGTTTCGTGAATTTACACTACCTTTGTCCTGACACTGCACCGTTGTGCATTGTCAAGACATTTTGATATATAGAAGCGTTATGCTCTCTTAAAACTGAAAACCTGAGAAATTTTCAAGAAAACAAGAGGACGGCATGATGGTTCTACGTGTTATGCGTGAACTGTTATTTCCATACCCTTTGTTTTCAGGTTTTCTCAGGACCTTCAGTTTAGGACATGGCATCTCAGTTCACGTTTTTTTGTGTGAGAATGGTAAATTATAACTCAATAGATGAATAGATGAAAAAGTATGTTTTAGGAATGGTAGTGGCGTTGCTTTGTATAAGCGGCAACGCAATGGCTCAAAGCAATGAGCGTGAGGCGTTGATAGACTCGATTGTTGATGCTTCGCTCAATCAGGTAGGACGTATGCAGATGATTCAAGCGGCAAAGGAGTACACGGATGAAGCGGATCCGATAACGGCTGAGGCAGCTATGTATACTATGACCCAAGAGGTGTTACGACAGATATTTGTGAAGTCATATGGTGGTCTTACGGACGATCAACTTAAGAATGTTGCACGATATATGGGGTCAGAAGCCAATCAGCGTATATCATCTAACGAAGTCTCTGAAGGGCTAACCCTGTATCTGCTTCCGGATATGATGGGGTATCTGCTTTCTACGGTTTCGGGAACGTCTTGGAAATCAGAAGTACCTTCATTGAATGATAAGGAGTATGGCGCTTTGGTGGATAGATACATCGAACTCACGGGTGCTTTGTCGGTATTTGATAAAGTGATGGATCCGTTGATGGCAAAAATAAAACAGGAAATGGGCGCAAGTGTATCAAGGATGATGGCTTCTATGATGACGCGGATACAGAAGAATTACCCCGCGTATTACAAGGCGGCATTGGTTCGTTATGTCAGCAAGGAGCATCTGCAAGAGGCTATAAACTTTTACAGTCAGCCTTATATGCTCGAAGTACAACAGAGTGCAATGAATTTGGGCGCATCATTGATGAATGGAGGAATAGAAGATATGGAGGCCTTTGCTGAACAGATGATGAAATTCCTTGATGAGAAAGGAGAAATAGAGGACACCTCTTCTGTGGTAATGGATTATATCGCGTGTTTGCCTTATTTGCCAGTGTATAATACAGTGGATTCGATATTCCCAGTCAGAACCTTGACGATGAAGAAGGCTTCTTATACAGGGCAGACACGTGATGGATTGGCACATGGTAAAGGTGTGCTTACCGACAAGAAGGGCATACGCTATTCGGGAGATTTCAGGAAGGGTAAACGTCATGGCCTTATTACAACTTACTATCTGAACGGTGATTCTGCCCAATACATTTGGGCAAACGATAAAATATTTGTTGCATATAATCACGATCTTTCAAAACCTGTATCTTTCTACAAGGGTAAGGCGATGGGCTATGGCTATAAGACTACGGTTGTCGGTAAGGAAGAAGGATTCTTTATTGATGGTGAACTTTGTGGCCAAGGTAAAGCTACTTATGGTGAGTTGATTAAGGAAGGACGGTTTGTTGGTGGCTCATTGGTAGAGGGGCGTACGATAGATAAATCTACGGCCAATAAAATAGTGCAGTTTGAGGGCGAGTTGTTCAATGATGGTTTGATGTATGAAATAAAGAAAGGTACAATCAAAATTGTAACTAAAAAGGACGGTAATAAAACTGCGGCGGTTAAGACGGGTACGTTTGTCAATGGCGTAATGCACGGTATGGGCTCTTGGGAATATGGAGAAAATGGCTATACACAACATAATGAGGGTTACTTTGCTTACGACAAACAATACGGAAAGGGGTATCGTGCTCGTAAATGGGATGAGAATGATGCTACAGAGGTTTATGAAGGTGAGTTCTTTGCGGGGAAGTATCAAGGGCAAGGAGTGAAGAAGTATACTTATACGGACAAGTATGACCTTACGTACGGTCAAACAACAGAAGGCTATTTCCATGAAGGCAACTTGGAAGGTGACATGGTATACGATGAACTGATAACCAATATTTCACCCCAAAATTGGTGGTTTACGCGATTTGGATTCAAGATAAACTATTATGCGGAAGAAGCTACAAGTGATTCTCTGGCAATTCACATCAAAGGCACAGTAACTAACGACAAACTCAACGGTGAAGCTGAAATCACTATTTCGAATGGTGACTACTATAAAGGAATCTTTAAGAACGGGGAATTCAAGGAGGGTGTAGTTCGCCAGACAAACTCAAATCGCAGTGTCTATGAAGGTGAAATGAAGAATGGAAAGTATGAAGGCCAAGGTAAACTGACTTATTCTAACGGGAACTACGATGAGGGTACGTTCATGTACGGTACGTGTATTGATGGTGTGTGCAAAGACAAGCGTGGCAGGGTGTTGTGGAAGATTCGGTAGCACAATATTTGCCTTGTTGGTATATATGGGCCACTCGTCAAGAGTGGCCTTTTTTATGTGTGTCAGACAAACATAATAGGGGGGAGGATTGTTTGCATTGGAGAATATAACCCTATAAGTAAAAGGTATGAATACAATGGCTAAAAAGATTCTTATCGGCTGTGCTGCCCTATGCGGCAGTGTGGCATCATCGGTTGCCTGCACGGGCATTTCGCTCACCGCCAAGGATGGCAGCTATGTGCAGGCACGCACTATCGAGGGGGCGGCACTGAAGCTCATCAGTGAATACGTAATCATCCCCCGCGGTCACGAGATGCAGTCGTATACGCCCAATGCGCTGAACGGGTTGAAGTTTACCGCCAAGTATGGCGTGGTGGGGCTCTGCGTGGTGCAGAAGGAGTTTATTGCCGAGGGCATCAACGAGGCGGGCCTCTCCACGGGGCTCTTCTTCTTCCCAGGCTATGGCAGCTACCTGCCCTACAACCCCGCCGAAGCCGAGCATAGCGTGGGCGACCTGCAGCTGAACGCCTGGATGCTGTCACAGTTTGCCACCGTAGAGGAGGTGATGGAGGCCATAGGCTCGGGCAAGGTGCGTGTGGTAGGGCTCGATGCAGAGTCAGTGGTGCATTACCGCATAGGCGACAAGACGGGGCGCCAGGTGGTGCTCGAGTTTGTAGACGGCAAGCCACACTTCTACGAGAATACCGTGGGCGTCATCACCAACTCGCCCGGCTTCCCTTGGCACCTGGCCAACCTGAACAACTATGTAAACCTCTTCCCGGGCAGTGCCTCCAACCAACTGCTTGGCACCCAAGCGTTGAGTCCCTTTGGGGGCAACTCGGGCATGCTCGGCCTGCCGGGCGATGCTACGCCTCCCTCGCGCTTCGTGCGTGCCGCCTTCTTCCGCAACACCGCCCCTATGCGTCCCGATGCGTTCTCAACGGTGACACAGTGTTTCCACATACTGAACAACTTTGACATCCCCATCGGCATAGAGCACAAGCCGGGCGAAGGCCCCGACATCCCCAGCGCCACGCAATGGACCTCGGCCATAGACCTCACAAGCGGCAAGGTGTACTACAAGACCGCGTACAACAACCATATACGATGCATCGACGTGCACTCCATCGATTTCGGCAAGGTGAAATACCAGTGGCATCCGATGGACAGGAGCGAGACGCAGCCTGTGGAGATGATTGCTGTTGAGTGAATGTAAATTAGAGGGGATACACTTGCTTGGTGTTTCCTCTTTTCGTATATTTGCCCCTATGAAAGAGTTAATCCATATTTGTCACTACAAATTGTATGCCTACGACGAATTGTCTGAGCAGGACCGGCAATTGATAGATGAGGCCCAATGTGCTACAGGGAGAAGCTATGCTCCCTATTCAGACTTTCAGGTGGGGGCTGCTGTGCTGCTCGATGATGGTACTGTGGTTACGGGTAGCAACCAGGAGAATGTGGCCTACCCGTCGGGGCTTTGTGCCGAGCGTACCGCACTGTTCAGCGCCGGATCGGCTTATCCAGAAAAGGCTGTAGTGGCATTGGCCATAGCGGCTTGTATGGAGGGGAAGTTTACAAGAAATCCTATTACGCCTTGTGGCGCTTGCCGTCAGGTGATGCTCGAAACGGAACTGCGACACCACACTCCCATGCGCATTCTCCTTTATGGTACGGAAGGAGTCTGTGTAATCGAGGGTGGGGTAGGTGAATTGCTGCCATTGAGTTTCGATAGCTTCAGATAGAAGCCTTCGGTGCGATGAACCGGTAGAGATTGCATCCTACGAAGTTGCCTATCACCAGACAAGGGTATAGCAGCAGCACTTCGGAAAGGTGGGCAAGGGTGTAGTTCATGGGTACGGTGAGGTAGTAGAATGCATCGGCCAGGCAGTGGGGAAAGCCGCAATTGATGAAGAGAGGCACGCCGAGGAGCAGTGTCAAAGGTTTGCCTTCTCTGGCGAAAGTGACCACGGTGGTCATGATGAATCCGCAGCCTATGGCCAGCAGTCCGGCACGCAGGGGGCCGATGGCGAGTCGCCCTTCAAGGATGCGCTGTGCAGCGCTGCTCAAGTCGATGGGCGAGAGGCGTGAGAGCAACGACACGAGTAGGCAGCCGGTGATGTTGCCCAAGAGAATCCACAGCAGTTTTCCTATAGCGTGGAGCCAGCAACTGTGGTTCTTCTCATCGCGCAAGGGAATGAATCCTGCTGTGCCTGTATAGAGCGGCAACTTGTAGCCCACTACGGTGAGCAGGCCAAACGAGAAGAGTACGGCTCCTACGATGCCGTTGTATATATGGAAGTATGCCAAATAGCCCCATCCGGCAATGCCTACGGCAATGCCGGCGATGATGGCCGAGCGGAAAGTATTCATATGCATATTGAGGCTCTTTTTTTTTCGAGCACAAAAGTAGTAAAAATCGGGTAATTACACTATCTTTGCATGACTGAGTTTTAATTTTTATTCTTCAACACTCGATTTTCAATTCAAAAATGCTTCTTCCTAAAGACAAAGACCCTATGGGCGCAGCCATTGCCGAGTATCACCACACTGGAAGTGCCGATACGTTGCGCGTGTTCTCTTCGCAGTTCGATGAGGATGAGATACCTGTTGGCCAACTGTTTCGAACCATAGATAGAATGCCCCTTATAGAACAGCGGGCATTGGCTATGGCGCGTGGAAAGATTCTTGACGTTGGGGCGGGCAGCGGATGCCATGCCTTGGCGCTGCAGTCAATGGGCAAGGAGGTGACGGCTATTGACATCTCGGAACTCTCGGTAGAGGTGATGCGGGAGCGTGGGGTGGAGGATGCACGTGCCGTGGACCTCTATGACGAGCACTTTGTGGAGCGCTATGACACCATATTGCTTTTAATGAACGGCTCGGGCATAATCGGAAATCTCGAGGGTATGGAACGCTTTTTCTTCCGTATGAAGCAGTTGCTCAAGCCGGGCGGGTGCATCTATATGGATTCGAGTGACCTGAAGTACCTTTTCGAGGAGGAGGATGGCTCATACCTTATCGATGTGGCGGGCGAATACTATGGCCTTGTGGACTTTCGGATGCAGTACAGACAAGTGAAGGGCGATGTTTTCGACTGGCTCTACATTGATTTTGACACTCTCGCGTATTATGCCGAACAGTTTGGTTTCTGTGCCGAAGTGGTGTGCTTAGGTGGCCATTATGACTACTTGGCTGCTTTGAAGATGAAGTGATGAGGGGGATGCTCCGATTTCGCTCATTGGATTTTGCAATTTGCCCAGCTTTTCTGCTTATGTATAACTTTTGCGGTAAGAAATTGGACGATAATAGGGAAAACTGCGGATAAATTTGCGTTTTCTCTCACCTTACACTACCTTTGTACTTTCAAGAGCATAATATTTATATTATAATAACATTAAATCAGAAGAAAATGAGAAAGAACATTGTTGCAGGAAACTGGAAAATGAACAAGACCCTCCAGGAGGGTATCGCTTTGGCTACTGAGCTCAACGAGGCTTTGACAGCCGACAAGCCCAACTGCGAGGTTATCATCTGTACTCCCTTCATCCACTTGGCATCGGTAACCCCTATCGTTGACAAGGGTATCATCGGCGTAGGTGCCGAAAACTGTGCCGACAAGGTGTCAGGCGCTTACACCGGTGAGGTGTCTGCTGCTATGGTAGCTTCTACTGGTGCCCAATATGTAATCCTCGGTCACTCAGAGCGTCGTGCCTACTATGGCGAGACTCCCGAGATCTTGAAGGAGAAAGTGCTCTTGGCACTTGCCAATGGCTTGACCCCCATCTTCTGCATCGGTGAGGTGCTTGAGGAACGTGAGGCTGGCAAGCAGAACGAGGTGGTATACAACCAGCTCGAGGGTTCACTCTTCGGTCTCTCTGCCGAGGACTTCTCCAAGATCGTGCTCGCCTACGAACCCGTATGGGCTATCGGTACCGGCAAGACCGCTACTGCTGAGCAGGCTCAGGAAATCCACGCTTACATCCGCTCGGTAATCGCCAAGCAGTTCGGCAAGGAGGTTGCTGACAACACCTCTATCCTCTATGGTGGTAGCTGTAAGCCCTCTAACGCAAAGGAACTCTTCGCTAACCCCGACGTAGACGGTGGCCTTATCGGTGGCGCTGCACTTAGCGTAGCTGACTTCAAGGGCATCATCGATGCGTTCAAGGCGTAATAACTGTCCTTATAATGATTTCGGAGAACTCCGAGCTCTCTGAGTACTCGGAGTTCTCCTTATTTAATAATAATCCTATGAAAAAGCTTGGTGTATTGCTGCTGATGCTTGTCAGCTTGCCGCTTATGGCGCAGGAGAATATCGTAGACCGTTTGGAACATGACATTCTGGGGCAAGGAGTGGTTACTATCCATCAGGATGCACGTCTCGACTCCTTGTTGGGTATGGTATATGACCCCACGACGAGCAAGAACAAGAAGATACAGACCGTAGGCTACCGCATACAGATTTATGCTGGAGGCAATACACGCTTTGCCAAGGAGGAGGCACAGAAGGCCGCAGCATATATCAAGGCCAACTATCCCGAGATACCGGTATATACCGATTTCGTGGCGCCCCGATGGGTATGCCGCGTAGGGGATTATAAGACTATCGAAGAGGCCGACCAAGTGATGCGTATGCTCAAGAAGTCGCGTAAGTACAAAGAAATAGCCATCCTCCCCAACCAATTGATCAATATTACCCTATGATGATGGAGAATCCCGGCAACTATCCCGTTGATGAGCGCAATCCTCAATTAGAAGAGCACTATCGTCAGATACTCGGCCTGCTGGGCGAAGATGCCGAGCGCGAAGGCTTGGTGAAGACTCCCCAGCGCGTGGCACGTGCCATGCAGACACTTACTCGCGGCTATCGTATGGACCCGCATGCAGTGCTCAACTCGGCCAAGTTCAAGGAGGACTACAGCCAAATGGTCATCGTGAAGAATATTGATTTCTACTCGCTCTGCGAGCATCACATGCTGCCCTTCTTCGGCAAGGTACACGTGGCCTATATCCCCAACGGCTACATCACGGGGCTGAGCAAGATTGCCCGTGTGGTCGACATCTTTTCACATCGTCTGCAGGTGCAGGAACGCATGACACTGCAAATCAAGGAGTGCATACAGGAAACTCTCAATCCCTTGGGTGTAATGGTTGTCGTGGAGGCACAGCACATGTGCATGCAGATGCGTGGCGTAGAGAAGCAGAACTCCATCACTACCACTTCGGACTTCACGGGCGCTTTCAATCAGGCCAAGACCCGTGAGGAGTTTATGAATTTGATTCGGGGATAGTTCTTGGGCTCGCCGCTCATTGCTCAAGGCTCACAGCTCACTGCTCAATTGCTTATCACGCGGTCGCCAAGGTGCTTGGCCATCTCCTTCTTTATTTCCGTCAGTTCTTTGTATCGGCTCATCACCTCGATACATCTGGTGGGGTCGTTCATGATGTCGGGCTGTCGCATCATATTCAGCGTGTTTTTCAACTCCATCTCTACGAGCGCATGCTTGTAGTCTATGATTAAGTGGGGTATGATGTCTGTCAGACGCTGCTCGTCGCTGAGTATGGTCTGCGTCTTCGAATGGTACTTGCTCAGTTGGTATTTCTCCTCTATGAGATCTGCGGCCAGCCGACTTAGTGTGGGATTGGCATGAACGATAAAGTGGCGATCGGCGGTGAAGCAGGGCTCGCCCACGTGTTGTAGCAGTTCCTGCAGTACCTCGGTGAAGAGGGGGGTGCTCAGCTTGATGTCATCAATCGCCAACTCTGTTGCTATGTACTCCACCACCGTAACCTCCTTGCCACTCTCTTCATCAATGTACATCACCTTCTCGCCGTGTCGCATCAGCTGTTGCACGATGAGCAGTTCCTTGGGGTAGAGGGGAGAAGATAGGAGGCTCCCCTCGCTTCCTCCAGGGGAGGATGACATTGCAGTCACAGCGGATTTGTAATCCGTTGTTTCGGGAGTTGGGGCGTTGTAAAATCCAGTCTCGTGGTCTGAGGCTTGGATATCTACAGAAACGTCATTGCTGGATGGATCCTTATAGCCTGCGGCTAAGGCTGTGTAGTAGGCATCGTCTTCGGTGGTAGGGGAGGGGGAGTCTCCCGAAGGGCCGTTTGCGTTTGCTGTAGCATCGTGGGGTGTAAAAGTGGTTGTCTGAGAGCCATTGGCTTGCCGTTGGCTTCTCTTTGCTTCATTCTCCTCTTTCTCCTTCTTGAGTTTGGCCACCTCGCTCACCAAGATGCGCTCCTCCACGTGGAGCATCTGGCTGCACTCCTTTATATATTCGGATCGCACGATGGCTTCGGGGATGACCGAGATACTCTTCACGATATCAGTGATGAGAGCCGCACGCTTGTAGGGGTCACCTCCGGCATCGGCCATCAAGAGGTTCGTCTTGAAACGGATAAAGTCCACCTCGTGGGCAGCAATATATTCCTGAAACTCCGTGGCGTTGTGCTTGCGGGCAAAGCTGTCGGGGTCATCACCATCGGGGAGGAGCATCACCTTGATGTTCATGCCCTCTTCGAGCAGCATGTCGATACCGCGTATCGAGGCCTTGATTCCTGCCATATCACCGTCGTAGAGCACGGTGATGTTGTTGGTGAAGCGGTGTATCATGCGTATCTGCCCCGAGGTGAGCGAGGTGCCTGATGAGGCCACCACGTTCTCCACTCCTGCCTGGTGCATGGAGATGCCTGCTTTTGGCGAATAAAATTCTCTCGCCGATGGAAAAGGCTCGAAACAAAAAATTCGTCGAACGGGC
>JAFWXS010000058.1 GCA_017517925.1 Bacteroidaceae bacterium
TCTGGCTCAGTTCCTCCGTGGTGATGGAGCGGACGTCCATCTTCCGCCAGAAGTAGGCAATGTACGCCACCACGAACGGGATGATGAGCGACACGATGCTCATGCAGGTCAAAGTAAACTCGCTGGACGAGCTGTTCTGTAGCGTGAGCGAACTCTGCAAGTCGGCATTCGAGGGGTAATAGGCCGTTCCGTTGTATCCTGCCAAAAGGAAGAAGGTTATTACCGCCAAGACAGTGCCGGGACCTGCGAGCCAAATGCCACGGGTAAACTTGGGCTTCATCAGGGTGAGTACCACACCTGCCACGAGCAATACGGCTCCTACCAAGAACATCACCAATACCGCCGGCATGGCCAAGAGGTTGTTCAAATATTTATACGGTTCCATGACAATGGCACCCGCCTCGTTTACCGCATATCCATCCATGGTGAAGAGTTGCCAAAGCACCAATACGAGTGCCACAAGGAAGAGGATAAAGGCCTTGGTCAAGCTACGGCGAAGACGCTTGGTCAATGATTCATGGTCGATGTTATTGATGGCATAGAGAGCACCGAGTACGATAGCGAGGAACATTACCATGTGTCCGAAACAGAGGTTGAACCCATGTCCCACGGCTTCGAGTCCGCCCCACTCGCCTACCCAACGGCTGATGACCGGTGCGCCGAGGTCGGCCACGGCATTCTTGTTGACCACGAAAGGCGACCCCGTGAAAAATGTACCCACTGCTGTACCGATGAGCAGCGGAGCGAGGCATCCGTTCAGCATGAGGAACACCCGGAATGCAGTCTTTCCCAAAAGGTTGCCCGCCTTACTATGGAACTCGTAGCTTACAGCCTGGAACACGAAGGTGATGAGGATGAGAATCCACACCCAGTACGCCCCGCCGAAGCTGGTGCTATAGAACAAGGGGAACGAAGCGAAGAACGCACCGCCAAAGGTAACGAGCGTGGTGAACGTCAGCTCCCACTTGCGTCCGGTGGAGTTGATGAGCAACAAACGTTCGTCTTCGGTCTTTCCGGCAATGAGAATCAGGAAATTGCCGCCCTGCACAAAGAGCAGGAATACAAGCAGTCCACCCAATAATGAAATGAGGAACCACCAATATTGTTGTAGAAATTCGTAAGTAATCATAATCTTGTTTCTGTTATAAAGTTCATTTTTAGGCACGGATTACACGGATTGCACGGAAACCATCCTATGCTAATCGTAGCCTTCGGCTTATTGGGATGACGCGGAAAATGATATAAATATGTGTCATCTTATAGTTGGCACGACTACGGAAACACAAGGATATGAAACCGTGAAATCCGTGTAATCCGTGCCTTTAAAATAATCATACACCCTCAGGTCCTTTCTTGATTGCCTTCAGCATGATGCGCACCTCGATGGCGAGGAACAGCGTGAAGATGGCCACGAACAGGAAGAAGGTGGTTTGTACTGCTCCTACGCTGACACTGGATACCGCAGCCTTAGTTGGCAACAAGCCCTGGATAACCCATGGCTGGCGACCAACCTCGGCCACAATCCATCCTGCCTGTCCGGCAAGGTACACCAATGGGATGCTCCACAAGGCTACATGTTGCAACCACGTCATGTGCTGCATCTTGTCCTTGCGTTCGGCCCAAAGCACCACGATCATCAGCAAGAGCAGGAATACAAGCAGTCCACCCAA
>JAFWXS010000001.1 GCA_017517925.1 Bacteroidaceae bacterium
CAAATACATATCCATCCGTGGAGCCAAGGTGAACAACCTGAAGAACATCAGCGTGGACATCCCGAGAGGAAAGCTGGTAGTGGTGACGGGCTTGTCGGGTTCGGGCAAGTCGTCATTGGCATTCGATACGCTCTATGCCGAGGGACAACGCCGATACGTGGAAAGCCTCTCGTCATACGCCCGTCAGTTCCTGGGACGCATGAGCAAGCCGGAGTGTGACTTCATCAAAGGCATCCCTCCCGCCATCGCCATCGAGCAGAAGGTGTCGAGCCGGAATCCCCGTTCCACCGTGGGCACCTCCACCGAAATCTATGAATACCTTCGCCTGCTCTTTGCCCGCATCGGCAAGACCTACTCGCCCGTCAGCGGACAACTGGTGAAGAAGCATAGTGCGGAAGACATCGTGCAATGCATGCTGGACTTTCCGCAAGGCACCAAGTTCACGGTATTGGCTCCCCTCGTCCCCCGCGAAGGACGCACGATGATGGAACAACTGGACATCGACATGAAGCAAGGCTTCGTGCGGGTGGAAGTGAACCGCGAGATTATACGCATTGAGGACTATCTGATGCAGCTCCAGGCCGAGGGAGAGAGCAAGAAAGCGAACGTCTATCTCCTCATCGACCGCATGACCGCCGATACCGACCAAGCCAGCATCAGCCGACTGACCGACTCGGCCGAGACCGCCATGTACGAGGGCGACGGGGCTTGTATGCTCCGCTTCTATTCATCGGACGGAAGTACGCAACTCTTCTCGTTCAGTACCAAGTTCGAGGCCGACGGCATCACCTTCGAGGAGCCGACCGACCAGATGTTCTCGTTCAACTCCCCCATCGGGGCATGCCCCACATGCGAGGGTTTCGGACGGGTTATCGGCATCGACGAGCAGTTGGTCATCCCCAATCGGGCGTTGTCCGTATATGAAGGAGCCGTGGTGTGCTGGCGAGGCGACAAGATGAGCGAATGGCTGAAGGAGTTCCTGCACGAAGCACCGGCGCACAACTTCCCCATCTTCACGCCTTATTACGAACTCACGCAGGAGCAGAAGGACTACCTATGGCACGGCCCACGGGAAAAAGCCTGCATCGACTCCTTCTTCAAGATGCTGGAGGAGAACCAATATAAAATCCAATACCGGGTGATGCTTGCCCGCTATCGAGGGAAGACCACTTGCCCCACTTGTCACGGCACCCGCCTGAAAAAGGAAGCAAGCTATGTAAAGGTGGGCGGACGTTCCATCTCCGAGTTGGTGGACATGCCGATTCATGACTTGCAGGAGTTCTTCCGCAACCTCCAACTGGACGAACACGATGCCGCCGTGGCCAAGCGCATCCTCACGGAAATCAACAACCGACTGAGCTTCATGATGGACGTAGGCTTGGGCTATCTCACCCTGAACCGTCTCAGCAACTCACTATCGGGGGGTGAAAGCCAACGCATCAACCTGGCGACTTCCCTCGGAAGCAGCCTCGTAGGTTCCTTGTATATCCTCGACGAACCGAGCATCGGCCTTCATAGCCGGGACACCGACCGCCTCATCAAGGTGCTTCGCCAACTCCAGCAATTGGGGAATACGGTGGTGGTAGTAGAGCACGACGAGGAAATCATCCGTGCGGCCGACTACATCATCGACATCGGCCCGAATGCCGGACGCTTGGGAGGCGAAATCGTCTATCAGGGCGACATGAACGACCTTCAGAAGGGAAGCAATAGCCATACCGTGCGCTATCTCCTGGGTGAAGAGACCATCGACCTCCCTCTTGCCCATCGCCCGTGGAACAACTATATAGAGGTGAAGGGAGCCAGAGAGAACAACCTGAAAGGCATCGACGTACGCTTCCCGTTGAACGTGATGACCGTCGTGACGGGAGTCAGCGGTTCGGGAAAGAGTACACTGGTGCGTGACGTGTTCTACAAGGCGCTGAAGCGTGAATATAGCGAAAGCAGCGAACGTCCGGGCGAGCACCTCTCCTTGGAAGGCGACATCAAGATGGTGAAGGACATCGAGTTCGTGGACCAGAACCCTATCGGCAAGTCGAGCCGAAGCAACCCCGTGACCTACGTGAAGGCCTACGATGAAATCCGCAAGCTCTTTGCCGACCAGCCTCTTGCCAAGCAATTGGGCTATACGGCAGGCTATTTCTCTTTCAACACCGAAGGAGGACGATGCGAGGAATGTAAGGGCGAAGGTACGGCGACGGTGGAAATGCAATTCATGGCCGACCTCGTGTTGGAATGTGAAGCCTGTCACGGTAAGCGTTTCAAGGCCGATACCTTGGAAGTGAAATATCAGGGACAAAACATCTTCGACATCCTGGAGATGACCGTCAACCAAGCCGCGGAATTCTTCACCGAACATAAACAGACGAAGATAGTCAAGAAGCTCCGTCCGCTTCAGGAAGTGGGCCTGGGCTATGTCAAGTTGGGACAATCTTCCTCCACCCTTTCGGGAGGCGAAAACCAACGCGTGAAGTTGGCTTACTTCCTCAGCATTGAGAAGAGCGAACCCACCGTCTTCGTGTTCGACGAACCGACCACGGGCTTGCACTTCCACGACATCAAGAAGCTACTCGAAGCCTTCGACTCGCTCATCAGCCGGGGACACACCATCGTCATCATCGAGCACAACCTCGACGTGGTGAAGTGTGCCGACCATGTGATAGACCTCGGTCCCGAAGGAGGCGACCGGGGAGGAAATCTCGTGGCGTGTGGCACACCGGAGGAAGTGGCGGAATGTGCTGCATCTTATACGGGGCAGTTCTTGAAAGAGAAATTGACACTTGAGACTCCCCCTTGTGAAGGGAGCCAGGGGGATGTATAGCTTAGAAAACAATAACTTAAAAACATACTACAATGAAAAACATCAAAAAATTCGCAGCTCTCTTCACCCTAGGCATCGCCCTGGTGATGGTAGCTTGCAACGATGCCCCTCCCGTTATCAAGGACGCATCCATCCTGCCGATTCCCGTGAGCCTGAAGCAGGACACCACCTGTTTCGTACTCCCCAAGAGCACGACCATCGGCATCAACGACCCGCAACTTCGACCGGCTGCTGAATACCTCGTCGGCATCCTGAAACCAGCCACCGGCTATAGCTTCAAGGTGAGCGAAGGAGAAGGCGACATCAACCTGAGCGTGGGCGAGGTGAAAGGTGTGGAAGACTCCTATACCTTGACCGCCAACCCGGAAGGCGTAACCATCACCGGTAACACCTATCGGGGCGTAGTGGCCGGTATCCAATCCCTTCGTCAACTCTTCCCCGGTGAAATCGAATCGGATACCAAGGTGAGCCAAAGCTGGGGCATCCCGTCGGTAGAGATTCAGGACGCACCCCGTTTCGGATGGCGTGGCCTGATGCTCGACGTGTCCCGTCACTTCTACACCAAGGAAGAAGTGATGGAGTTCCTCGACCTCATGGCACTCTACAAGTTCAACAAGTTCCATTGGCACCTCACCGACGACCAAGGTTGGCGACTTGAAATCAAGCAATACCCGCTCCTCACC
>JAFWXS010000059.1 GCA_017517925.1 Bacteroidaceae bacterium
AGACGGTAGCAGTCAAGGAGAATGGTGCTGCATACGCTGACCTCTCTAACCTCCCTCTGCCTTCTCAGACAGAGACTCACACCTCAGATGCAAAGTATCGTTACTACCTCAATACTTGTACCTTCGGTTACTCTATGACCTCATGGACATGGACCCGCTGGCAGCAGGAGATCGACTGGATGGCACTCCATGGTATCAACATGCCGCTCCAGCTCGTTGGTCTCGAAGAGGTATGGCGTACCTTCCTTATTAAGTGTGGCTATTCTGAAACCGACGCCAAGGCCTTCGTGGCTGGTCCTGCCTTTATCGCTTGGTGGGCGATGAACAACCTCCAAGGATGGGGTGGCACTGATCCCGGTACAAAGAGCGGTGGCACCTGGGCTGGTGCCGGTGGTGTACAGGACGATGCGTGGTATGCTCGTCAGACGAAGCTCGCTAAGCAGATCGTAGAAGCTCAGCGTGGTCTCGGTATGCAGCCCGTATTGCCTGGTTGGTCAGGTATGGTGCCCACCAACTTTGCTTCAAAATCAACAGGGAAATATGCTACTCGTGGTAATGGAGGTAACTGGGCCGGTGACTTTGTGCGCCCGCTCCTCTTGAATACGAATATCGGTGCTGACAAATATGCCGAGATTGCTGCCGACTACTATGAGTGCTTGCACGCCGTGATGGGCGAGAGCCAGTACTACTCTATGGACCCCTTCCACGAAGGTGGTGGTGCAGGTACTATGGAGGACTACGAAGCCCTTTATGCCGCTATGGAGGCTGCCAAGCCTGGTTCACAATGGGTTATCCAGCAGTGGCAGTGGAGTGCTACACAGAAGTACTCTTTGACAGCTGTTCCCGAGGGTCGTCTCATCGTGCTCGACCTCTTCTCTGACGGCTCACCCGCATTTGACGGCTACAACGGCTATGCTCCTCAGGAGGCTGTGTTCTGCGCTATCCCCAACTTTGGTGGTCGCTCAGGACTCATGGGTCGCTTGCAGAATGTGACCGACAACTACTTCAAGTTTAAGGGTAAGTATGCCAGCATCAAGGGTATCGGTACTGCGCCCGAGGCTATCGAGCAGACTCCCGTAGCCTACGACTTGATCTATCAGCTCCCCTGGATGAATGGTGAGAAGCCCAGTGTAGAAGAGTGGGTCAACAACTACTCGATTGCCCGCTATGGTAAGGACAATGAGGTGGTGAAAGAGGCTTGGAGCCTGCTCCGTCAAGGTCCGCTCAACTATGGTGCAGACGGCATCCAAGGTCCTGTAGAGGATGTGTGGGCTGTTCGTCCTAACCTCAATGCTAATGCTGCAAGTTACTGGGGTAAGACACTTAACAATGGTACTGCAAGTAACACCTATACTAAGGAGCGTCGTCAGATGCTGATCGATGCGGTGTACAAGCTCATCGACCAGGAGGATGAACTCGCGTTGGAAGATGGCTCTGTTTATGAAAGTAACTACCTCTACGACCTCGTTGAGTTTGGTGGTGCGGTGATGGCCGACTATGCTTACGACCTCTTGCTTGGTATTCGTGATGCCAAGAATGCTGCTAATACTGCGCTCTATGAGGCACGTCGCGATGCCTTCCTCCAACTCATCTTGGATATGGATGCCTTTAGAGGTACCAACCTCAACTTCCGTCTCGGTAAGTGGACGCAGGAGGCACGCGCTGCTGCAGCAGAGGTGGAGGGTGCTACTACAGCTACTCCCGACTGGTATGAGTACAACAACGCCCGTACCATCTTGTCTACTTGGTCATCACCCAATACTAACCTCACCGACTACTCGTACCGCTCATGGCAGGGTCTCTTGAAGGACTACTATTATCCCCGCTGGAAGCACTACTTTGACAACAATTGCACTGGTGCAGAGTATGGTTACTTCGAGTGGAACTGGGCACATGGTATGAAGCACGAGGTAGGACAGACTGCCGTAAGCAACGTACCGCTTGCTCCAGGTGAGGCTGGTCATACCGATAGCTACACTCGCGAGCCCGAGGGAAACACCGTTGAGAAGGCTGTAGAGATGCTCCGCAAGTACATCGTCCCCATCCATATGAACGATGGTTCCATCTACTATGCTTACCGCACCTTCACCTATGACCTTACCGATAAGGTGACTGTGAATGTGGCTGCCGATGCGACGGTAGACTTTACCCACAACTTCGATATCCCTGGCGATGCAACGATAACCGGTGATTTCATCAACAACGTGGAGAAGTCAGCCCCTGTCAACGCAGTGCCTGTGAAGCCTGAGGAGGCTGTATATACCGCTACCATCACCTTGGCCGATGGTACCAAGTTGGAGAATTTCACCGTACATACTCCTTCGTTCAATGGTGTGTATAAGGTGAGCTTGGTGACCGACTGGGGTAACACTCCTGTCTTCATCCAATACAACGAGAACGACAATGTAGCGGGTTACAAGATGGTAGCCACATCGAATGGCTATAGCACCGATTCTGAGTTGGACAAGTGGTTCTCTATCGCTCACTCGGGCGATGGCTACACCATCTCTGCACAGGGTAAGTACCTGAAGACTCCTCTCGTATGGGAATACGTGTTGTTCTCTGAGAATGCCGAAGAGGCCGGTACCTACCTCTTCGACGACTCAGATACCCACGATATCTACAAGATTGTGAATGTCGATGGTTATCATCTGCAGGCATGGAGCTCTGTAATGGCTCTTGAGCCGGGAAATAATACTCCATCCACCTTTGCCTTCGAGAAGGTGGAGGCATATCCCATCACTATTCCTACCGACAGCTTCACCACGGTATATCTCCCCTTCAATGTGTTGTTGCCTGCTGGTGTAGAGGCTTACGACGTATGTGGCAATGAACTTGTCAACGACTCGAAAGACCATGCACAGGGTGCCTTGGAGAAGATTGCCAACTCGGGTGATGTGCTGAAGGCTGGAACACCTGCCGTGCTGAAGGGTGCCCCTGGCAGTCACGAGCTCGAAATTGTCATGAGTAGCAACAAGGCTAAGGCTGGCTTGCCCTACTCGGCACTCCGCGGTAGCTATGAGAAGCACACTTTGGTGCACACCGATGACATCAAGAAGTTTGTGCTCCATGGAACTCACTTCGATGATCTCCAGACCTATTATACTACTGTACTCAAGAATCAGGAGGGCGAGGCTGTTGTGGAGATGGCGGCCAATACTTGTTGGCTGGAGGCAAATATTGAGACCAATCAGATTGGACTCAACGAAGGTAGCTTCGTCAAGATTGAGGATTGGCTGTTCCAATATGAAGCCGCTACGAATGGTATCAAACTCACCAATGCGGCAGTAAGTGGTGATGGAGAGCTGGTGATTCCCTCTGAAGTCACCATCAATGGAGAGCCGAAGAATGTGGTTGCCGTCTCGCCCGACTTCTTGCATGGCAACACTGAACTGACCTCCATAACACTGCCTGCAACACTTGTCAACCTTGGCTTTCGCGAAGTAGTGCCCATGTTTGAAGCCTCGTATGAGGGGCAGAAGGGTGATGGTGCTACCTATGAAGAAGGTACAACCACAGTCCTTACCCAGCAGGGTATGAACCGCTGTTGTGTCTTCCCCGTTGACCCAGATACAGGTAAACCCTTTGTGATAAGTAAGGACTTTGCTTGGAAGTTGACATTGGATGTCACTATCGATGCCGATAATCTTAGTTATAACAAGTGGGGTTCTGCCATTGTCTCTACCAAGGAGAACTCATTAGATGACCATTACAATGGCTACATGCAGATATACATGTGGAAGGACCTCCAACATATCGTCGTGAAGATTGACAATGCTGACGACCGCTATAGCTATAGTACACAAGCATTGGATGAGAACGGAGATGTCATTAAGAAAGATGATGGCAGCGATTCGTTGTTGGTGAACAGACACTTCCGTTTCGAATTGGAGCATGATGGTACCGGTGGCTATCAGGTGGTGATATACTACGATAATGGTAAGGCAAAGATGTACAGCATCTCTGCTTCGGAGAACAATAAGGTCGGTGACTTCGACCGTCTCTACTACTCTTTGCCCGAGGGGATACATGTCAATGTAAAGTTTGACAAACTCATTAGCCAAGGATTGTTCGTGGGCTGTACCAACCTGCACGAAATTATTGTGGATGAGAATAATCCCACCTTCAAGAGTTGCGAGCATGGTGTGCTCTACGACAAGAATGGCTTCTATGTGATGCGTATCCCCGAGGGTGAGCAATATCATCACTTCGACATTCCCAGCAAGGTGGTGAAGCTCTATCCTGGTTCTATCCATGGCGTGACTGCCGATATCGTGCTCCACTCGAACCCGCAGATTGGTGTGGTTGAGGGACATGAGGAGCATGTGGAGAATGCCAAGTTCTACCTCTCCCTCGATGATGTCGATCCCGATCCTACAGTGGGTGGTGCGCGTGACTTCATTTCGGCTAACCTCAACCATTACCAGAAGGCACGCTACAAGCGCGCTCCGCTTGAAGAAGGAAAGTATGGTACGATTATGTTGCCTTTTGCACCCACAAATGCAATGGATAAGTATGACTTTTTTAAGCTTACCGATGCTGATGCCACAAGTCTCCACTTCTCCCCTGTGGATGAGATTGAGGCTCAGACACCCTATCTGTACAAGTTGAAGGAGAATCCTGGAGAGATGCTTATGGAAGATGGTAAGGATGTGTTTGAAACAACGGAAGAATTTACCGTTATGTACTACGACAAGTATGATCCCACTCAGGAGGAACTTGGTTCGTTCAGAGCGTTAGGAGCCTATGTGAACCATTATATTGAGACTGTAAACTATCCTAAGAGTTCTTACTACTACTATAGTATCAGCCAGGCGAAATTCCTCAAGGTGACCAATAAACTTACTTATAGGCCCTATCGTGTGCTCTTTGTCGTGACTCCCGAGGAGGGACAGGCGGCTCAAGCTCCGGCAAGACTGAACCTGCGCATACGTAAGAGTGATGGCACTTCTACCGAGATTGACCCCTCACAGATCGAGGGCTGGGAAGAGGATGTATACTACGACCTCCAGGGTCGCCGCGTAGAGAATCCCACCCAGGGTATATATATTGTAAATGCCCGTAAGGTAGTGATTGAGTAATCTCTCAGTTGTCATCCTGAGTGAAATATTTCACTCAGGATGATAGAAATAAATGATGTTAGGAATAAACGAAATATGATGAATATGGAAAAGAAAGAATATATCGCTCCCGAGTGTGAGATTGTTGAGATGGAAGGTGCAGTGTACATGCTGGATGCCAGTTTTACTGAAGAACCTGGTGGTGAAGTAGAAGAAGGTGGAGGCAATGACATGGGTGCTAACCGCCACCGTGGTGAGTGGGGTAACCTCTGGGGAGCCAGAAAGTAAAAGTCTCTGACGAGCTAAGACAAAAGGCCGGCACACTTGGTGCTGGCCTTTTTCTTTGTTGTTTACGCAGAATCCTTATTGTCTGCAAATCTTTCATAGTATCGTGTCATTGCCTTTCCCAACGCGGGATCCTTCGCGTTGCTCAGGATGACAGAGACCTCTGGGTAAACCTCTATATTATTTCCTAAATAAATATGTTTGTTGTCGTTAGTGTTGCTGAAGTGAGGAGAAAAGTGTACTTTTGCGAGTAGTATGACTAAAAACCAATAACAGATATGAAAACCATGAGAAAAACATTCCTTTTGACACTGCTCTTCACCCTGTGTGGTGTGGCTACAGTATGGGCCGAGTTTGCTCCTGAGACAAACCGTAGGTATACTCTCAAGGAAACGACTACAGGGCTCTATCTCGATATCCAGACATTGGGTATCAATGAGGCCAATGCTGGCGGTACGACTAACAATATCAGTCTTAACACTAAACCCTGCGTTATCTTCTTTGAAGAGGGAGCAGAAGGTAAGTGGAAGATGAAGAATGTCGATGGCACCTACGTGCAGCAGGCTGCGAGCAGAAACTGGAATGTTGTGATTGGAACAACTCCCTATGAGTGGACCTTCAAGGAACAGACCAATGGTACGGTAACCATTGCTCGTGCCGATGGAAAGTACATCAATGTTGACTCCAAGCTGGTAGGGCAACCGCTCTTCTGTGATAAGGGAACAGGTATGGAGTTTACTCTGATGGCGCATCCCTCCGTGGATTGCCCGATTATTGCAACTGCTCAGAATGGTAAGATGTATTTCTCCTCGGAGAAGATTGCATACGAAGGGGCTTGCAACACGCTGCGCTTCACGCTGACCGAGTCTGGCGCATTCTATCAGAATGGAGCCAAGCGCATGAGCTTCGACTCATTCGTGCTCTACAAGAGTAATGGCGAGGCGGTAGCTCTCAAAGAGCAGCATGTGACGGGCAACAATGGTAAGAGCTTCGCCGGTATGCTGGATGGGGTGAATGGTACCTATTGTAATGCGGCGTGGGGCACATCGGCTGCTACTGACGATTGGTTCGAGGTGACGCTTCCCGATGGCGTGGACCTCGGCGGAGCCTTCTCCTTCTCTTTCGTGACGGAGAATACGACGATGAACGCCAAAGCATTCCTTATCGAATGGTCGTATGAAAAGGTGGCAGAGTATGCCTTTGCCATCGATGCTCCTCAGGGTGAGTCGGTGAACGTCACATACAACGATGAAGCGGTGGCTGTGGGGCAGATATTTGGCGAGGATGTAGATGTCGAACTTTTCGCTGCCAACGAGATCAGTGGCTACACCTGGAGTGTTGTCGTTGACGAGGAGAATAATACAATCACTTTGCGATATGCCGCAGTGGAGATTGTAGAGAATCCTCAAGCGGTGGTTGACCTTGTGAACCGCATCGGAGGTGCTGGTACGGATAAGAAGTTCCTCTTTGTGCTCGACCCCTCACTGAACTCCAAGCAAGAGGTGTTCGTCCTCGGCAGCGAGGGCAAGAAGATCCTCATCAAGGGTAGCACACTCAGCGCTATCACTACTGGTCTCGGCTGGTACCTCAACAATATAGCCCATATCAACATCGCCTGGAACTCGCTTAACGAGAAGACCGTGGCGGTGAAGGAGAAGGGGGCGGCTTATGTAGACCTTTCTGATATAGAACTTCCTCTTCCCTCGGAGGAGACCCGCGTCAGCGATGCCAAGTATCGCTACTACTTGAACACTTGTGCTTTCGGTTACTCCATGACCTCATGGACCTGGACCCGCTGGCAGCAGGAGATCGACTGGATGGCACTCCACGGTATCAACATGCCACTCCAGCTCGTCGGTCTCGAAGAGGTATGGCGCAAGTTCCTGACTATGGAAGACGAAAACGGCAACCGCAAGTATGGTTATGATGACGAGTCGGCCAAGGCCTTTGTGGCTGGTCCCGCCTTTATCGCCTGGTGGGCAATGAACAACCTTGAGGGTTGGGGTGGCACAGGCTCCGGAACAAAGAGCGGTGGCACCTGGGCCGGTGCCGGTGGCGTGCAGGACGATGCTTGGTATGTGCGCCAGAAGGAGCTTGCAGGAAAGATTACAGCCGCGCAGCGTGCCCTCGGCATGCAACCCGTATTGCCCGGCTGGTCGGGTATGGTGCCCACCAACTTTGCATCGAAGTCGGGCTATGCTACCCGTGGCAATGGCGGCAATTGGGCCGGCGACTTCGTGCGTCCGCTCCTGCTCAGTGTAAGCAATGCCGACTATGCCGAGATTGCAGCCGACTACTATGAGTGCCTACATGCTGTTATGGGCGAGAGCCAGTACTACTCGATGGATCCCTTCCACGAGGGTGGCGGTGCCGGTACCATGGAGGACTACGAAGCCCTTTATGCTGCCATGGAAGCAGCCAAGCCCGGTTCGCAATGGGTTATCCAGCAGTGGCAGTGGAGCCCCACACAGAAATACTCGCTCACCGCTGTTCCTGCAGGTCGTCTCGTTGTTCTCGACCTATTCTCGGACGGTTCGCCCGCATTTGACAAATACAACGGTTATGCGCCTCAGGATGCCGTATTCTGCGCCATCCCCAACTTCGGAGGTCGCTCAGGTCTGATGGGACGTTTGCAGAACGTGACCGACAACTATTTCTCTTATAAGGCCAAATATGCAAGCATCAAGGGTATCGGTGCTGCGCCCGAGGCCATCGAGCAGACTCCTGTCACTTACGACCTTATCTTCCAACTGCCTTGGATGAATGGAGAGAAACCCGATGTGGCGAAGTGGGTGGACAACTATGCCGTTGCACGCTATGGTCAGGACAATGCCGTGGTGAAGGAGGCATGGAGCCTGCTCCGCCAAGGCCCGCTCAACTATGGCGCCGATGGAATCCAGGGACCTGTAGAGGATGTTTGGGCGGCACGGCCTAACCTTGATGCAAAGCCGGCAAGTTATTGGGGTAAGACAATCAACCAGGCCGGTGGCATCTACACCAAGGCACGCCGTCAGATGCTCATTGACGCGACATACAAACTGCTCAGCCAGCATGAGGCTCTCGGTTTGGCAGAGGGCTCTGTCTATGAGAGCAACTACAACTACGACCTCGTTGAATTCATCGGTGCAGTGATGGCAGACTATGCCTATGACCTGCTTCTTGGAATCAAGGAGAAACATGAGGCAGGTATGGTTAACCCAGCGTATCAATTCTATCTGACTCGCAAAGATGGTTTCTTGAATCTTCTTCTGGATGTGGATGCCTTCAAGGGTACGAACCTCAACTTCCGCCTCGGAAAGTGGACACAGGAGGCACGCGATGCTGCGGCAGAGGTGGAGGGAGCGACCACGGCAACCGCCGACTGGTACGAGTTTAACAATGCCCGTACCATCGTG
Source organism: Bacteroidaceae bacterium (assembly GCA_017517925.1). Taxonomy (GTDB): domain Bacteria; phylum Bacteroidota; class Bacteroidia; order Bacteroidales; family Bacteroidaceae; genus UBA1189. The sequence continues at coordinate 8,741 of JAFWXS010000059.1, forward strand.
TCGACATGGTCAACTCCCGGTACGAACCTGAACGATTACTCCTATCGTTCTTGGCAAGGACTCATAAAAGACTTGTATTATCCCCGATGGAAGTACTTCTTCGACCATGAATGTGAAGCAGGTGAATATCAGTTCTTCGAATGGAACTGGGCACATGGCATGACACATGAGGTAGGGCAGACAACAGTGAGCACCACCCGCCTTACCGAGGGAGAGCCCGGATATGCCTATACCCGTGAACCCGAGGGCAATACCGTGGAGAAGGCCAAGGAGATACTTGACAAGTACATTGTTCCCCTGCAGATAGGCGATAGTACATACTATGCATACCGCCACCTGAACAACGACCTGACCCCGATGATAACCGTCGTTGCCGAGCCAGGCGAAACAATCGACGTGTCACCGTATTTCATTTCGCTCCACCAAGTACACGTATATGGTGACTTCATTGACCACGAGGAGAACAGATGCGCCGACCTGAGTCAGATTCCCGTCAGGAGCGATATTGCCGATGGTGTCTATATAGCTACCGTCGACTTGAATGACGGTACGATGTTGGAGTTTGCCGTGGTCATCAATCCTGCATACAACGGAGTCTACAATATCAACTACAAGGACGGTGACAAGGACGCTCCTGTCTTTGTAGGATACAATGATGACAAGGACAACAGCAACAATGTGGGTTATAAGTTGATAGCAGAAGGCACTTACTCTGCCGACGCCCTTGCCGACAAGATGTTTACCATTGTACCTAAGAGCACTGGTTATTCCATCTCCGCACAGGGTAAGTACTTGAAGCAACCTACACTTGATGGTTGGAACCACATCATGTTCTCCGACAATGCAGCAGAGGCAGGAACTTACACCTTTGAAGAAACGGCAGAACTCAGCGAGATATTCAAGATACATAGCACAGGCACTGGCATCAACTATGTGAATGACTACGACAAACTGGTGTTTGGTAACGACAAATCCGACAAGGAGAATCTGGCAACATTCACCATCACTTCTGTAACTGAGTATACCCTCAATGTATCCTCAGCCTGCATGGCCACCCTTTGCCTCCCTTTCAATGTGGTGCTTCCTCCGAGCATGACTGCTTATGACTTCGCCAGCACCAACGTAATGGAGGAAGGAGAAGGTGCATACATCTGCATCATGCAGTCCATTGCCGGAGGCGGCAATACATTGAAGGCTGGCACTCCTGTAATAGTAAAGGCAGAGCCAGGTAGCTACGATCTCAAAATCACCATGGAAGGTAGTGGCGCAAAGACATCTCTGCCCGGCTCATTGCTCCGTGGCAACTTCATGAAGAAGGAGTTGGTGCAAGGCACCGATGTGAAGAAGTTCATCCTGATGAATGAAGACCAGGGCCTGGGATTCTATCGCATGCAGTCAACAGCCAGCATCGAGGCCAATAGTTGTTGGGTAGAGTGGGCACTCCCGGCAGAGATGGCTGACGTGCAGTTAATAGCCCTAGACCGCTACGATACGACAACTATCGAAGCCTTGCTCCCCGCCACCTCCTCCCGCCAAGTCATCTACAATCTTGCCGGACAGCGCCTCGCAGCGCCTCGGCGGGGAATCAACATCATTAACGGAGTTAAAGTTTTGAAATAAACCTTACATAATTACAACCATATGGCTTATATTAATGCACTGCGTCAGTTGATGCAGGCCGAGGGGTGGGATGCTGTAGTCATCTCGGGCACCGATCCTCATGGTAGCGAATACCTGCCCAAGCGTTGGCAGGTACGTAAGTATGTGTCGGGTTTCACCGGCTCGGCAGGTACGGTAGTGGTCACTGCCGATCATGCGGGCTTGTGGACCGACTCGCGCTACTTCATCCAAGCCACCGCGCAACTCGAAGGCACTGGCATCGAATTACACAAGTTAGGTATGCCCGACACCGTGAACTATCCCGAGTGGATGGCCGAGAACCTGGCAGAGAATAGCACCGTATGCGTGGATGGCCTCTGCATGCCGCTTGCCGAAGTCCGCTCCATGCAAACGCTGTTTGCATCCAAAGTTATCACCGTTGTGAGCCGCCCCGACTTTATCGATGCGCTCTGGAGTGACCGCCCCGCACTGCCCGATGCACCAGCCTTTGAGCTGGGGCTGGAGTATACCGGCCGCACACGTGCCGATAAAATCAGTTGGCTGCGCGAGGCGATTGCTGCCAAGGGGTGTGGCTCCATCCTTCTCAGTAGCCTCGACGAGATTGCCTGGCTGCTCAACATACGCTCGTGCGACATAGCGCACACACCCGTTGTCATCGCTTACCTCTGGGTGGGTGTCGATAGGGCTGTGCTGTACACCACCGAGAGCAAGTTTGACGAGGCGCCACCGCCGCCCTTGCTGCCGATGGAGTAGAACTCGCCCCCTATGGGGCAGTCGTAGAGAGCATCGCCGCATGGCCTGCCGATACGCCTATTTATATTGATGGTACGATGCTCAACTATGCCCTCTACGAGAAGGTGACCGAGCGCTTTGGCTCCAAGGTGGTCGATGCCGTCTCGCCCGTAAAATTGGAGAAGGCGCTGAAGAACGAGACGGAGATACAGGGCTTCCGCGAGGCATACCGCAAGGACGGTATCGTGCAGACCCGCTTCTTCCGCTGGCTCGAACAGGCCTTGGAGCGTGGCGAGCGCATCACCGAGATTGATGCGGCCGACAAGCTCATCTCTCTGCGCAAGGAGATGGAGGGGTACCTCGACGAGAGCTTTGCGCCCATCTCGGCATACGGCGAGAATGCCGCCCTGCCACACTACTCGGCTACGCCCGAACAGTGCAGCGTGCTCGAACCGCGCGGACTCTATCTGCTCGACTCGGGTGCCCACTACCTCGATGGTACGACGGACATCACGCGCACCGTTCCGCTGGGTCCGCTCACCGAGGATGAGGCGTTCGACTACACCTGCGTGTTGCAGGGTATGATAGCTCTCTCGATGGCTTCGTTCCCGCGTGGCACCCGTGGCTGCCAACTCGACGTGCTGGCCCGCATGCCGCTGTGGAAGTATAACCGCAACTATGGTCATGGTACTGGGCATGGCGTGGGGCACGTGCTCTGCGTACATGAAGGACCGCAAGGCATGCGACAGAACCTGCTCGACCAGCCCATCCTGCCGGGCATGGTGACTTCGTGCGAACCGGGCATGTACTGCGAGGGGCAGTATGGCATCCGTCACGAGAACATGCTGCTATGCTATGCCGACGAGGTGAACGAGTTTGGCGACTGGCTGGCCTTCATGACGCTCACCTGCACCTACATCGACACCACACCGCTCGTGGAGGAGTTGCTCACCGACGAGGAGAAGATGTTTATCGACTGTTTCAACACCAGTGTCTACGAGACCCTTGCCCCCGACCTCACGCCTGACGAGGCAGCTTGGCTGAAAGCAAAGACTATCGACTGCCTGTACGAGCCGGAGGAGGAAGAGTTGTAATCCGAGAATGAAAATGCAAGTTTGCTTGCATTTTCATTCGTCTTATACTACCTTTGTGCTGAATTTTATATACCGATAATATACATGACAGAAAATAGTTTGTTGGCACGACTCGATGGGCTCGTGGGGAAGTATGAGGAGATCGAACTCCTTATCACCGACCCTGCGGTAATCGCCGACATGCGTCGATTCGTGAAGCTCAACAAGGAATATAAGGAACTGGGTGCACTCATGGAGGCGCGTACTCGCTATATACAGCTCACCCGACAACTCGACGAGGCGAAGGAACTCTTCGCCACAGAAAGCGATGCCGATATGCGTGAGATGGCGCGTGAGGAGATTGACGCATGCGAGACACTGCTGCCTGCCCTCGAGGAGGAGATAAAGCTGCTGCTTGTGCCTGCTGACCCCGAAGACGACAAGAACGTGATAATGGAGATACGTGGTGGTACGGGTGGCGACGAGGCGGCCCTCTTCGCCGGCGACCTCTTCAAGATGTACATGAAGTACTGCGAGCAGAAGGGCTGGCGCGTCGAGGTGTCGAGCTTCAACGAGGGCACCGCGGGCGGATACAAGGAGATCATCTTCAGTGTCAGCGGCGAGAAGGTATACGGCACACTCAAGTACGAGTCGGGCGTGCACCGCGTGCAGCGCGTGCCTGCCACCGAGACACAGGGCCGTGTACACACCTCGGCAGCTACCGTGGCCTGCTTGCCCCAGGCCGAGGCCTTCGAAGTGGAAATCAACGAGGGCGAGATCAAGTGGGACACCTTCCGCTCATCGGGTGCCGGTGGTCAGAACGTCAACAAGGTAGAGTCCGGCGTACGCCTCCGCTACAACTGGAAGAACCCCAACACCGGCGAGGTGGAGGAGATACTCATCGAGTGCACCGAGACACGCGACCAACCCAAGAACAAGGAGCGCGCACTCTCGCGCTTGCGTACCTTCATCTATGACAAGGAGCACCCGAAATATATCGACGACATTGCCTCGAAGCGCAAGACGATGGTGTCTACGGGCGACCGCTCGGCCAAGATACGCACCTACAACTATCCGCAAGGGCGCATCACCGACCACCGCATCAATTACACCATCTACAACCTCGCCGCCTTCATGAACGGCGACATCCAGGACTGTATAGACCAGCTCATGGTGGCCGAGAATGCGGAGCGACTGAAGGAAAGTGAATTGTAAAGAGGAGACCTCCTCCAACCTCCCCCTCTATGGGGAGGCTTTGCAGACATCGCTGACCACAAATATGAGAAATAAATCGGAGGCTCTCACCCTCAAAAAATGTAAGAAGAATAGTAAGTAGTATTAACCAATAAAACACTCACCCCATCCCTCTCTTGTAAAGAAATGACTCAGCGATATCAGGGTCCCCTCCCTTAGGGAGGGTTAGGGTGGGTCTCATCTATTATGAACAAACAACAACTCATCGACATCATCAAGGCACGCAAGTCATTCCTCTGCGTAGGCCTCGACACTGACACCAAGAAGATTCCCGCTCATCTGCTCAGCGAGGAAGATCCAATTTTTGCCTTTAACAAGGCCATCATCGACGCTACGGCAGACTACTGCGTGGCCTACAAGCCCAACCTCGCCTTCTACGAGTGCGACGGACTCAAGGGCTACGAGGCATACGAGAAGACCATCGCCTACCTGAAGGAGAACTACCCCAACCACTTCATCATCGCCGATGCCAAGCGTGGCGATATAGGCAACACCTCATCGATGTATGCCCGTTCATTCTTCGAGGAGCAGGATGTGCATGCCCTCACCGTGGCTCCCTACATGGGCGAAGACAGCGTGAAGCCCTTCCTCGCCTACGAAGGCAAGTGGGTGATACTGCTGGCACTGACATCAAACAAGGGCTCGCTCGACTTCCAGCTCATGGAGGACAAGGAGACCGGTGAACGCCTCTTCGAGAAGGTGCTCCGCCGCTCACAGGAGTGGGGCAACGACGAGAACATGATGTACGTGGTAGGTGCTACCCGCGGACAACTCTTCGAGGACATCCGCAAGATTGTGCCGGGTCACTTCCTCCTCGTACCCGGTGTAGGTGCTCAGGGTGGTTCGCTCAGCGAGGTATGCAAGTATGGTATCACTAAGGAGTGCGGACTCATCGTCAACTCGAGCCGCGCCATCATCTATGCCGACAATACCGAGAACTTCGCCGCTGTAGCCCGCGAGAAGGCTCGCGAAGTGCAGGAGGAGATGGCTGCCGAACTCGTGAAATACGGAATACTGTAATTAAAACATGCAGTCAGGCAAGATTATCAACGACCCGGTGTTCGGGTTCATCAATATACCTAAGGGGCTCATCATGGAGGTGGTAACGCACCCTATGGTGCAGCGCCTTCACCGTATCAAGCAGTTGGGACTGTCGTGTATGGTGTACCCCGGTGCGCAACACACCCGTTTCCAGCATTCGCTGGGTGCTTTCTTTCTGATAACGGAGGCTATCAACTCATTGCGTGGCAAGGGAGTGGAGATTACCGAGCATGAGGCGGAGTCGGTGAAGATTGCTATCTTGCTGCATGATGTAGGGCATGGCCCCTTCTCCCATGTGTTGGAGAATACGATAGCACCGGGTGTGCATCACGAGGACATATCGCTGCTATTGATGGAGAAGATGAACCGCGAATTGGGCGGCCGTCTCGACCTCGCTATACGTATATATAAGGATGAGTACGAGAAGCGATTCCTGCATCAGCTGGTAAGCAGCCAGCTCGACATGGACCGTCTCGACTACTTGCGTCGCGACAGTTTCTATACGGGAGTGACGGAGGGTAACATCGGTTCGGCACGTATCATCAAGATGCTGGGCGTGAAGGACGACCATCTGGTGGTAGAGTCAAAGGGTATCTATTCCATTGAAAACTTCCTTACGGCACGTCGCCTCATGTACTGGCAGGTATACCTGCACAAGACTTCAGTGGTGTGTGAGAAGATGCTTATCAACACGCTTACCCGGGCAAAGGAACTGGCAAGGGCAGGGGAGGAGTTGTACGTGTCGCCCGCCTTGCGTTACTTCTTGTACAAAGACATCACGCGCGAGGCGTTCTTCCATGACGAGGAGTGTATCAACACATTTATACAACTTGACGACAACGATATATGGTGTGCTCTGAAGGTATGGGCTTCGCACTCGGATAAGGTGCTCTCTACGCTCAGTAGCGGATTGGTGAACCGTCGCTTGTTCAAGGTTGAACTTGCTTCGAAGCCTTTCAGTCGTGAGTATAAGGCAACTATTACCGAACGTATATGTGCCTCACTTGGGGTGACCAAGCGTGAGGCTTCTTATCTGATGTGTGCCACCACCCAGGAGAAGGATATGTATAGCCCCTTTGATGACCATATCGAGATACTCTACAACGACGGTACTACGTGCGATATCGCCGAGGCATCGGATATGTTTAACCTTTCGCTCTTGAAGAAGAAGGTGAAGAAGTATTTCCTCTGCTATCATCGAGACGGGATGAAAGTGGAATGATGAAAGTAAACACTACATACACTAAACTCTAAACTCTACACACTAAACAAAATAAACACTATGGCAACAAAGAAACATGTATGGAACTACGATAATGTAGGTGGTTCTACTCGCGTGAAGATTACAACAGGTGCCGATATCGCCCATCTCGGCGAGTTGGACCCCAAGAAATGGACTGTACTCTCATGCCCTTCTACGGGATTGGAGATTGACGAGAAGAGTCTCAAGTATATCGATACGGACAATGATGGTCGTATCCGTGTGAACGACATCGTCATCACGGCGAAGTGGATGACCGCAGCTATCAAGGATGCCGATCTGCTCATCAAGGGTAACGATAGCATCGACATCGAGCAGTTCAACCAAGAGGATGCCAACGGTAAACGCCTCTACAACTCTTCAAAGCAAATCCTCGCCAACCTTGGCAAGGAGGGCACGGTAATCTCACTTGCCGAGACCAAGGACAGCACCGCTATCTTTGCCAAGACGGCATTTAATGGCGATGGTATCATTACCGAACTTACTACTACCGACCTCGACGAGAAGGCTGCCATCGCGGCTGCGGTGAAGTCATTTGGTGGTGTCGCCGACCGCAGTGGTGAGATGGGTGTAAACGCAGAACTCATCGAGAAGTTCTATCAGGCATTGGTTGACTATGCCGCATGGCAGGCTGCAGCCGTAGAGGCTCCCTATGGTGCCGACACCGACAAGGCCATTGCTGCCTATACCGCCCTTGATGCCAAGGTGAAGGACTACTTCGTACGTGCCAAGCTGGCCTCGTTCTCACCCGAAAGTGCAGCTAAGCTCGATGTGCAGACCGCCCTCATCGAAACCATCAGTGCCGATAACCTCACCGGCAAGACCGAGGATATCGCCGCATACCCCATCGCACGCATCACCGGCAAGGCCGAGTTGTCTCTCGATGCTACCATCAACCCCGCGTGGGCCGGTCAGTTTGCTACGCTCATGGGCATCGTGAAGCCTACAGGAAAGGTTATCACCGAGGCCGACTGGGCTGCTATCGGTGCGGCATTTGCTGCATACAATGCTTGGAAGGCTGCCAAGAAGGGTGCCGAAGTGGAGGCATTGGGCCTCGATACCATCAAGAAGTTCCTTGCCGACGATAAGAAGCAGGCACTGCTCGACCTCGTGGCACAGGACGCTGCGCTCAAGGAGGCGGCCGAGGGTATCGACATGGTGGACAAGTTCCTCCATATCTATCGCGACTTCTATCGTCTGTTGCGCAACTTCGTGACCTTCCAGGATTTCTATTCGAGAAACAAGAACGTACGTGCCGTGTTCCAATGTGGTCGTCTGCTCATCGACCAACGCGAGTGCCGCATGTGTATGAAGGTAGCCGATATGGGCAAGCACAATACCATGGCCGCTGCCAGTGGCATGTATCTCGTATATTGCGACTGCGTGACCTCGACCAAGCCCGGCAAACTTGCCATTGTGGCGGCTGTCACCGTAGGTGAGATTGGCGATCTTGCCGTTGGTAAGAATGCCATCTTCTACGACAACGACGGATTGGTGTGGGATGCTGTCATCACCAAGATTATTGACAATCCCATCAGCGTGGGACAGGCCTTCTGGTCGCCCTACCGCCGCTTGGCTACCACCATCGAGAACCTCATCAACAAGAGCGCTGCCGATAAGGATGCTGCTATGATGAAGGACCTCAACACCAAGGTCAACTCCGTACCCACCACGGCTCCCGCTGCTGCCGATGCCAAGGCCGCTCCTGCACAGCCCTTCGATATAGGTAAGTTTGCCGGTATCTTTGCAGCCTTCGGTATGGCATTAGGTATGATAGGCACCGCCCTCGCAAGCCTCGCTAAGGGTATCTTTGCTCTCAAATGGTGGCAGCTCATTGCCGCCTTCGTGGGCATCATGCTCGTCATCTCGGGTCCTGCCATGGTGATGGCTTGGATGAAGCTCCGCCGTCGCAACATCGCTCCGCTGCTCAATGCCAACGGCTGGGCTATCAATGCCGCTTCGAAGATCAGCATCCCCTTCGGCGAGACACTCACCGATATTGTGCGTTTCCCCAAGCTGAAGCTCAAAGACCCTTATGCCAAGAAGGGTTTTCCTACCTGGAAGAAGTGGGCCATCTCAATAGCTTCGCTCATCGTGTTAGTGGCTGGTCTGTGGCTCTGCAACCTCTTGAAGTGGGCCGGCGCTCCCTCACCCCTGTTCAATAAGAATAAGGTAGAGGTGGTAGAGGCTGCTGAGGCAGTAGAGGCTGTTGAAGTCGCCGATACTGTAGCTGTGGCTGCCGAGTAACGACGGCTTTGTAAACGAGAGAAAATCTCTTTGTCCGTTTCGGAAAAAGCCTTTGTCTGATTTTTTTATCGGACAAAGGCTTTTTTCTTATCAGACGGCTCTGGCAAAATCGTTGCTTTCGTTTGATTTAAAAAATTGGGTAGACCTTCGAGAAAAATTGGGTCTACCCTTTTTCAAAAAAGGGCAGACCCTTCAGACAAAAAGGGTAGGCCCAATTTTCCCGCAGGTGCGACAACTGAATATCGCAGGCTCTTCCGCAAATTCTCGCACGGTCTCCTAACTAATATAATCCACTTTCCCGAAATCAGCTGACCAACTGACCTTGCACGTGCAAATGCTTGAACTACAGCGGATTGGCGCGGTCAATCCGGCTGACCGAGGTTGACCTTGCAGCTGACCGTATGGCACTCTCCCTCTTTAAGGAGGAGTACCCGAAGGGGGAGGGGTTAATATGAGAATGTTTTTATATGTAAAATCGTACACTCCGAGGTCACCTCACAGTCAACCCAGTCAGCTACGGCTGACCTATGTATCGTGCATGTTTACAGTATATTACCATTGTTCGGTCAGCTGGTCAGCTGATTTCGGAACATTTGCTATATAGCCTGCGATGCATCCCTCTTGACACGCATTCGAGAATAATTGAGTTATAAGATAGCCTAAAAAAATACAAGTAAGTTTGCATTATCTTTGCGAAATAAAAAATTTGCACTAAATTTGCAACATCCCTACGCCGATACCTTAATTCGGTTGTACGAGTTAAGGTGGCAGGGTTGGGATGACATAATGGAAAAGCGTTTACTTAGCGCTTTGTTCTTAACATTCTGAAACTTCGCAACTTTCTGAAAACTCGGTTAAGACAAAGCAACGGTAGATGCTCATGGGTATGTTATATTAAACAATCATCGTACTGGTACGTTCGTACAGGGGCAGATTGGGTATATTTACATATCGGCGTGGGCTTCGGCGTTGCTCGTTTTACTGAGTTGGGCAATGCGAAGGCCTCAGAGTGTGGGACGAGTGACAGTACAGATTCCCGCGCTTTTTCTTTTTATATGGTATAAAGCCGCAATGGGGTAACGGTGGCATAAAAAATGTTTATTTAATATGAAAAACATTCGCGTTTTCAAACAGTTCGTGTGTGGCTCTTTGGTCAGTATTTCAGTGTTGTTTATGGCTTCGTGCGGCAGTTCTAAACCATCGCAGAGCGATATGATGATGATGCAAATGATGCAGATGATGCAACAGCAACAGCAACAACAACCGCAGCTAGCTCCCTCAGTATCCGAGACAGAGGAGAAAGTAAAGGAATGGAAGTCCCAAGGGTATCAGTTGACTGGTGCCTACTCTACATTTACGATGAAAAGTGTTTTGGATAAGCACAATCAGAAAGCAATAGATACCGAGCGATATCAAGCTTTGCAGGGCAATGGACTTGGTAGCGAGATTTCAGACAGTCGAATGTATGCAATGAATGATGCAGCTATCGGCTACGCTACAGCTGCGGGTAGTGTGGTTAGTGGCGGTATATCTCGTCAGTTCTCCAATATGGGTGAATTAGGGAACAAACTTCTAGGAGCATATACTCAAAAAGTTGCAGATTTTATCACACCACACATGAAAGAAAGTTTCTCCTTGTATCGTAAAAGTGGAAATAAAATCGAAGTGATGACCTACTTCCTTATCGATCAGGAAAAAGCCTACAACGCACGTAAGAGTGCTATGGATGCAGCTCTTAAGGAGACTGCTACAGAACAAGTTTTTGGCACAGCTGTAAATGAATGGGTTAAAGAATTTGTCAGTGACATTCCTCAGCAATAAAGTAATGCGTAAAAGAATTTTAGTCATTGTTTATCTCGCGCTCTGTTTATTGTGTCCGTATACGCTTCGGGCACAATACAGGGTGTTGGATAGAAAATACTCTTCGGCACCAGCATGGATGAAAGGGGTTGCTGCTTTACCCCGCCCTAACGATACTTATGAATATGTTATTGTCGATAATGCTGGAGAATCATTACAGTCTCTGGAATCAGGTAGAGTAACTTCTTTAGGGCAAAAATTATCGCAAATTAATAAAATCAATGGAGTAATAGATAAAACGGTTGAAAGTTCGAACAAGGATGGTAATTTCACTTCTGAGGTGAAGCATAAAATGATTTTCCGAACAAATACCGAAGTGTACGAGTTCGTTTCTAAATATATTGATGATTATTGGGAATATGTGTCCTATCCCGATGGCAGTAAAGGGTATATGTATTACGCGCTTTTTGCCGTTTCCAAAGGGACAGATATTCCAATATTCGATGATGTGAGTTTCACCACCCAGTATGGAGTTCATGGTCTATGGCGTTCGATGATAGTGCCAGGATGGGGACAGTTCCACAAGGGCTCTAAAGTAAAAGGTGCTATGTTTCTTGGCGGTACGGCAACCTTGGCTGGCGGTATGGTGTATTGCCAGAGCCGTATTACAAATAGCCGCAACTTGGCTGCACAGACCTATAACCCCGAGCATCTGCGCATCTACTCGCGTCGTATAAGTAATTTCAGTACGGCGCGTAACGTATGCGTAGGCGCTGCAGCTGCACTTTATATATGGAATCTTGTGGATGCTGTAGTTGCCCCTGGGACACGCCGTATAGTTGTGAAACCTGCCATGAACCTTGGCGGATATTCGTTGGAGAATCCAAACGGCAATACTGATGCTATTGGTCTGAGTACAGCATTTACATTTTAATTGATTTACAACAAATAAACAAAGAAATGAAGAAATTATTTTACACACTTCCTCTGTTCATCGTGCTGCTCATGACAGCATGTGAGGAAGAACTGCCCGAAACGATGGGTGGTATCTATGGTATCGTGAGCAACAGTGAAACGGGTGAGCCGGTGCGTGGCGCTTCGGTGGTACTTTCACCAGGCAATCAGACTACGGTGACGGGGCACGATGGTCATTTTGAATTCAGCAATCTGGCCGCCGGGCAGTATAAGTTGCAGGCTTCGGCCAGTGGCTATAACACTAACAGTCGACAAATAACAGTAGTGGCCGGTGAGAATGCTTCGGGTGATATGCCTTTGTCGCCTATCGCTGAACTGATGAATGTTCGCCTATCAAACAACCATTTTGATTTCGGCTCTTCACACAGTGAACTGGCACTTACCATTCAGAACACGGGAAACAGTGGAGCTGTAGACTGGATCATCACTGGCGTTGATGCCGCTTGGCTTACGGTAAGCCCAACCAATGGTAGCATTGCTATGGGCAAGACTGCTGATGTGAAACTTGTAGTAGACCGCAACAAACTGACTACGGATGAGGCCTCCACGACCTTTATGGTAAATGCGGCTGGTGGCTCGCAGTCTGTTCGTGTAAACGTAAGTAAGAAGACTGCGGATGGCGGTGATACCGATAACGATAACAGCAGTGGCGATGGAGGTAATAGCAGCATACAAGATGTCACTGGAGGACTCTATGCATATTATACTTTTGAGAACAACACCAATAATGTTGCAGAGGGAGGATACAATGCTGCTGCCATCAATAATCCCACTTATGTAGAAAGCATGAACGGAACGAAAGCCATTAAGTTTAGTTCCTCAAACAACAGCTCAATAACTATACCTGAGGCAATGATTGATGGATGTACATTTACCGTTTCATTTTGGGCAAAGGGACTCTCGGATGGGCATATATTCAGTGTTCCCTCTTCAGGCTCTTATGATACCAGTTTCGATTTGGTTATGTTAAATGGTTCTCTGGCCTATACCGTGCGTGGTGCCAATATAGATTATGCTCCCAAATTTACCCATTCCACGTTTAATGCTTCGGAATGGTCTATGATAACATTGACATCAGAGAAAAACGGAATTTCGGCCATTGCAAAGTTGTATGTAAATGGGGTATATATGAGTAGTCTCAAGGACATAATGTTGGATTACTCATTGAACCAGGGCCTTAGTTTTACACTCGGAGGAAAACTTGTTTGGAATGGAGGAACCAGAACGATAAATGCGGTCAATATGACCGTTGATAATCTCCGCATTTATAATGGCCGTGCATTGAGTATTGCAGAGGTTATGCAAGTATACAACTATGAATCGCAGTGAAAGAATCGTCATGCACCGGTTCTGTTACTTGTACCTCGCGGTATCCGATGAAAAAGAAAACGGGAGCATCGTGCGATGCTCCCGCTTGCTATATAATTGTAGATGTCTGTTACTTCACCACGCCTTGAGCGATGAGGTACTCGGCAATCTGTACGGCATTGAGGGCAGCACCCTTCTTGATTTGGTCGCCCACGATCCAGAAGGTAAGTCCGTTTTCATTGGTGAGATCCTTGCGGATGCGGCCTACATAGACGGGGTCCTTGCCAGCGAGGAAGAGCGGCATGGGGTATTCCTTCTCAGCGGGGTTATCCATGAGCACCAGTCCGTCGCCCTTGGCGAATGCCTCGCGAGCCTCGGCCACGCTGATGGGGCGCTCGGTCTCTACCCAGATGCTCTCGGAGTGTGAGCGGAGGGCAGGTACACGCACGCAAGTGGCACTGACATTCACGTCAGAGTGCATAATCTTCTTGGTCTCGTGGTACATCTTCATCTCCTCCTTGGTGTAGCCGTTGTCGGTGAACACATCGATCTGGGGGATGAGATTGAAGGCGAGCTGGTAGGCAAACTTCTCTACGGTCACCTCTTCGCCTGCCAATACCTGGCGGTACTGCTCATAGAGCTCGGCCATGGCTGCCGCACCGGCACCGCTCGCTGCCTGGTAGGTCGATACGTGTACGGTCTTGATGTGTGAGAGCTGCTCGATAGCCTTCAGCGCAACGACCATCTGGATGGTGGTGCAGTTGGGATTGGCGATGATGCCGCGGGGGCGCACGAGTGCATCCTCGGCATTCACCTCGGGTACCACGAGGGGTACATCCTGATCCATGCGGAAGGCGCTGCTGTTGTCAATCATGATGGCTCCATGCTTGGTGATGGTCTCGGCAAACTCGATAGAGGTGCCGCCACCGGCCGAAGTGAAGGCGATGTCGATGCCCTTGAAGTCATCGTTGTGTTGCAACAGCTTTACGGTAAGCTCCTTGCCGCGGAAGGTATATGTGCTGCCTGCGCTACGGGGCGAACCGAACAACACGAGTTCATCAATAGGGAAGTTTCTCTCTTCGAGCACGCGGAGGAACTCCTGTCCTACAGCTCCGCTGGCTCCTACAATTGCTACTTTCATATGGTTTTGAGTGTTTGAGTTTTCAAGTTAACAAATTATGTGCGCAAAATTAGATAAAAATATTGAAAAGGGGAGTTTTTTTGTGAGAAATATGAGATTTCGTCTGTTTTTATGTACGACTTAACAAACCTTTTGTTATCTTTGCGGAGATGAACGATTAACGTTTAACGATGAACGAAATCATAATTCATAATTCATAAATCAAAAGTATTATGCAAAACATTGACAATTTCAACTTTGCCGGCAAGAAGGCAATCGTGCGTGTAGACTTCAATGTACCCTTGAACGAAGAGGGTAAGATTACTGACGACACCCGTATCCGCGGTGCTCTCCCCACCTTGAAGAAGGTGTTGGCCGAGGGCGGTGCGCTCATCATCATGTCACACATGGGTAAGCCCAAAGGCAAGGTGAACGCCAAGTTCTCACTCAGCCAGATTGTTGACGCCGTATCTGAGAAGCTCGGTGTACCCGTACAGTTTGCTCCCGACTGCGCCAAGGCTGCTGAGGCTGCTGCTGCGCTCAAGCCCGGTGAAGTGCTCTTGCTCGAGAACCTCCGTTTCTATCCCGAAGAGGAGGGCAAGCCTGTAGGTATCGACAAGGCTGACCCCGCTTACGAAGAGGCCAAGAAGGCTATGAAGGCTTCACAGAAGGAATTTGCCAAGACCCTCGCTTCATATGCTGACTGCTATATCAACGATGCTTTCGGTACCGCTCACCGCAAGCACGCTTCTACAGCTGTTATCGCTGACTATTTCGACACCGACAACAAGATGCTCGGCTACCTCATGCAGAAGGAGGTACAGGCTGTTGACAACGTACTGTCAAACATCAAGCGTCCCTTCGTTGCCATCATGGGTGGTTCAAAGGTGTCTTCAAAGATTGGTATCATCGAGAACTTGCTCGGCAAGGTGGACAAGCTCATCCTTTGCGGTGGTATGACCTATACATTCTCTAAGGCTCACGGCGGCGAGATTGGTAACTCTATCGTTGAGATGGACAAGCTCGATGTAGCTCTCGGCGTTGAGGAGTTGGCCAAGAAGAATGGCGTAGAGTTGGTGCTCGGTTCAGATTGCACCGCTACCAACGGTCTCGACTTCGGTACCATGAGTGTGAAGGAGGGTGCTGAAATCATCAATTGCCTTTCTAATGAGGTGCCCGCAGGCTTCGAGGGCGTAGATGCCGGTGTTGAGAGCCAGAAGGCATTTGCTGAGGCTATCGAGGGTGCCAAGACCATCCTTTGGAACGGTCCTGCCGGTGTATTCGAGTGCGACGCTTTCACAGCGGGTTCACGCGCTATCGGTGAGGCTATCGCCAAGGCTACTGCTGAGGGTGCATTCTCACTTATCGGTGGTGGTGACTCTGTAGCTTGTGTCAACAAGTTCGGTTTGGCCGACCAGGTATCATACATCTCTACCGGTGGTGGTGCTCTCCTCGAGGCTATCGAGGGTAAGGTGCTTCCCGGTGTAGCTGCAATCCAGGGTTAATCGATATCCCCAATAATGCAAGAAGTTGGAAGTTCTTCGGAGCTTCCAACTTTCTTTTGTTTATAAAATTGCACGTCTCAATTTATTTGACTAATTTTGCGGCCAATTGTATGTTGGCTGAAGAATGCACTCGTGCGTATCCGCCATCTATATAATAATAGGAACAGGCAATAGCGAAGAATTAAAAAATAAAAACAATATAAGACTATGATTAAGATTACTTTTCCTGATGGCTCGGTAAGAGAGTTTGAGGCTGGCGTTACCGGCTTGCAGATAGCAGAGAGCATCAGTAGTCGCTTGGCACAGGACGTGCTGGCGTGCAGCGTGAATGACGAAATCGTGGAACTCAACCGCCCCATCATGGAGGATGCCTCTATCCGTCTCCACAAGTGGGACGATGCGGAGGCCAAGCATGCCTTCTGGCACACCTCGGCTCACCTCTTGGCTGAGGCGTTGCAGGAGCTCTATCCTAATATTCAGTTCGGTATCGGTCCTGCTATCGAGAGCGGTTTCTACTACGATGTGGATCCGGGCGAGGGCGTGACCATCAAGGAGGGCGACCTCGAAGCCATCGAAAAGAAAATGGCTGAGCTTGTAGCCAAGAATGAGAGTGTGGTACGCAATGAAATTTCTAAGGACGAAGTGCTGAAGATGTTCTCTGAGCGTGGAGAGACCTATAAGTGTGAACTTATCTCCGAGCTTGAGGATGGTACCATTACCACCTATACACAGGGTGCCTTCACCGACCTCTGCCGTGGCCCGCACTTGATGAGCACAGCCCCCATCAAGGCTATCAAGCTGACCTCTGTGGCTGGTGCCTACTGGCGTGGCGACGAGAAGCGCAAGATGATGACCCGTATCTATGGTATCACCTTCCCCAAGAAGAAGATGCTCGATGAGTATCTCGTGATGATGGAGGAGGCCAAGAAGCGCGACCATCGTAAGATTGGTAAGGAGATGGAGCTCTTCATGTTCTCTGAGACCGTAGGTAAGGGCTTGCCCATGTGGCTCCCTCGCGGTACAGCTCTACGTTTGCGTCTCGAGGATTTCTTGAAGCGCATCCAGAAGCGCTTCGGATACCAGCAGGTGATGACTCCCCATATCGGCAATAAGAACCTCTACGTGACTTCGGGTCACTGGGACCACTATGGTAAGGATAGCTTCCAGCCTATCACCACACCCGAGGAGGGCGAGGTATACTTGCTGAAACCCATGAACTGTCCTCACCACTGTATGATTTATAAGCACCAGCCCCGTTCATATAAGGACCTGCCCATCCGTTTGGCTGAGTTCGGTACCGTATATCGTTACGAGCAGAGCGGTGAGCTGCACGGATTGACCCGTGTACGTAGCTTCACACAGGACGATGCGCATATCTTCTGCCGTCCCGACCAGGTGAAGGAGGAGTTCACCCGTGTGATGGACATTATCGAAATCATCTTCAAGGCCCTCAACTTCGAGAACTACGAGGCACAGATTTCATTGCGTGACCCCAGCAACACCACCAAATACGTAGGTACCGATGAGAATTGGGCGCGTGCCGAGCAGGCTATCGTGGAGGCTTGTCAGGAGAAGGGCTTGAACGCTCGCGTTGAGACTGGCGAGGCTGCCTTCTACGGTCCTAAGCTCGACTTCATGGTGAAGGACGCTATCGGTCGCCGTTGGCAGTTGGGTACCATCCAGGTAGACTACAACTTGCCCGAGCGCTTCAACCTCGAGTATACTGGCTCTGACAACCAGAAGTACCAGCCCGTGATGATTCACCGTGCTCCCTTCGGCTCTATGGAGCGCTTCGTGGCTGTACTCATTGAGCATACCGGCGGTAAGTTCCCCCTCTGGCTCACTCCCGACCAGGTGGCTATCCTTCCCATCTCGGAGAAGTTCAACGACTATGCCGAGCAGGTGAAGCGCGAACTCGAGCAGTACGACGTACGTTGCATCATCGATGACCGCAGCGAGAAGATTACCCGCAAGATTCGCGACAACGAGATGAAGCACATCCCCTACATGCTCGTCGTAGGCGAGAAAGAGCAAGCCGAGGGTACAGTTACCGTGCGTAAGCAGGGCGGTATCAGCGAAGGAACTTTCTCAATAGCAGACTTCGGTAAGAAAGTTGAGAGCGAGGTTGACGAAATGATTAACAAATGGTAACTTTTACCGACAGAAATTTGCATATTCAACTGGTTTGCACTAACTTTGCGCCCGCATTTGATAATGTGGGCGGCAAAGATGCCGTTCAATAAGTCAGATACAGAAACTTTTTTGTAATTAAAACATTAAAAAACAGCAGAACCAACCCATTCCAACTGAATGAAAAAAGACAACCTGAAAGGCCAACACCGTATCAACGAACAGATACGCGCCAAAGAAGTCCGTATTGTCGGTGACAACATTGAACCTACCGTAGTTTCTATCCATGAAGCGCTGAGAATCGCTGAAGAGAATGAGGCTGACCTCGTAGAAATATCACCGAACGCCGTTCCGCCTGTTTGCAGAATCATTGATTACTCAAAGTTCCTGTATCAACTGAAGAAAAAGCAGAAAGAGCTGAAAGCAAAGCAAGTGAAGATAGAGGTAAAGGAGATCCGTTTCGGACCCCAAACCGATGATCACGACTACAACTTCAAGCTCAAGCATGCCATCGGGTTCCTTCAGGATGGCGACAAGGTGAAAGCATACGTATTCTTCAAGGGCCGCTCCATCCTTTTCAAGGAGCAGGGCGAGGTACTCTTGCTTCGTTTTGCCAACGACCTCGAAGAATATGGTAAGGTAGACCAGATGCCCGTCCTCGAAGGCAAGCGCATGACCATCTTCATCTCACCGAAGAAGGCTGGTGCTCCCAAGAAGGAAAAACCCGCTCAGGCGAAAGATGAAAATTGAAAGTTGAAAGAGGAAAGTTTTACCTCCGGACGATAGCTTTCATCTGTCATCTTTCCACTAAAACCTAAAAAAGCGGCTGCGTAGGCTAGTACGCACCGTTTATATATTAATAATTAATTAACAATTAACAAACATGCCAAAAGTTAAGACTAACTCCGGTTCAAAAAAAAGATTCGCTCTTACCGGAACAGGTAAAATCAAGAGAAAGCACGCTTATCACAGTCACATCTTGACAAAGAAGACCAAGAAGCAGAAGCGCAACCTCGACCACTTCACACTCGTACACGGTGCAAACGTGGCACAGGTTAAGGAACTTCTTGCTATGAAGTAATCTTAAAGTTAAGCGAGTTATTCTAACAAACAATTATTAATCGGATGGTTAGCACACAGAAGACTGCACGATGCAGCGCTAACATCTAAAAAAAGAAACAAAACTATGCCAAGATCAGTAAATCATGTTGCTTCAAGAGCAAAGAGAAAGAAAATTTTAGGTTTGACCCGTGGTTACTTCGGTGCCCGTAAGAACGTTTGGACCGTTGCCAAGAATACTTGGGAGAAGGGTCTGACCTACGCTTACCGCGACCGTAAGAATAAGAAGCGCAACTTCCGTGCCCTGTGGATCCAGCGTATCAACGCTGCCGCTCGTCTCGAGGGTATGTCTTATTCTCAACTGATGGGTGCATTGCACAAGGCTGGTATCGAGATCAACCGTAAGGTGCTCGCCGACCTCGCAATGAATCATCCTGAAGCTTTCAAGGCTATCGTAGCTAAGGCTAAGGCTGCTTAATTGTGGTTCACGCGGATTAAATGACATCTTTCCTATAAGATGTTATTTAACATGATAACGAAAAAAGAGGCTCCGGCCTCTTTTTTTTATGCGAAATAGTTGCTATATTTGCACAAGGAAGATGGTTCTTAGTGCGAACAACTCCTCTTCTAAAAGTGTTCTTTGAAGCGTAGTGGATATTGGTTGAGAATACTTGGAATAAACTTTCAACTTTTCTCTTTCAATTTTCAACTCGAAACATAGTCGTGTCGGTTTAGACTGGGAAACTCATCAAACTATTCTGAAAACCGAGGACAGCTTCGATCTCCAATGGCGGGCCACGCCCCGAAAGGGGTAACCTTGAGTCGGTGGATTACAAAGGGGACGAGCACTCAAATCCTATTTCTCGGAGTTTCATCGCATCAATCCGGCACGACTTTCTTTGTTTTACTTCTTTGTCACTTAACTTTGGATGTTAGGCGCTGATGTGGATAGCGGATTGAACCGTAATAATGCAAACATAAAATATAAACGATATGAAATTCGGAAAATTATTGTATTTGTTGGCAGTTGTGTGCTGCTTGGCAAGTTGTAGCTTGGAGAATGAAGATGTTTTGTTCAAGGAGCCTTTTACTCAGTGGGGGGCTTCGAAAAGTGCAGTCAAATCGTATATGAAAGGGTATACGATTGTCGATGATGAGGATGAAGATTGTTTGTCTTATTTGGATATTAAGACACGAAAGTTTCTTCCATATACTTTGATGTATGATTATGAATTTGATGTAGAGTATGTGCCTGATGCGGAAACTATGAGTAGTCAGAAGGTGGACAGAGGCCTTGATTTGAGCATGGTTTATATCATGGGTACAACACAAGAACAGCAGAAGGCGTTGAATGAGGAGTTCTTGGCATTCTTCCAAGAGAAATATACAGAGGTGCCATTGTCGTCTTTCCCTGATGATTATTGGGATGAAGGGGAAGAATATGAGGAAGATGATATGGATACAGAGTTATTGGCTGCTTTTAAAAGTGATGATGGCTCTTTGTGTATAGTAATCGGGGTAATCAAAGACTTGAATAATTGTATAGCAGCTTCGTATAGCTATGAGTTTTGAACAAAAAAGAGACTTCGGGTTTCCGATGTCTCTTTTTTTGTTACTTATTATATTATAGTCCCCAGAATAGTGGGCCGTGGTTAGACTCAATGCTTTCTTCTATCTTGTCGGGAAAGTTACAGAAAAAGTCAATGCCCGTAAGTGTCTCCAAGCTGTCGATGCTTACGACATAGTCGGTAAGGCGGTACTCCTTGCCATGGTCCTTGTGGTCGAGGTAGAAGGCGATGCCGGTGAATGAGTCTCCTCTCTGGCTTGCAAGTGCAATAAAGAAGTGTGCGGGTACTACAATGCCATTCATCCTGTTGGGCTTCTTGACTATGGTTCCGTGCTTGCCACGTGAGTCATAGAACTCACCGTCGCGTATGGTGCCTCCTTTTACGATGTACAGCGTATTACCTATAGGTGCAATGTCTTCTTCGCATCCTCCCCATTCGCGCACTCTCTTCTCCAATTCGTACCAGGGGCCTCGTTGGTTGAATGCCTCGAGCTGTGGGCTGATATTGGAGTAGTAGAAGGTATGTGCATTGGCCGCTTGGCAGTATACCCTGTCTTCTGAGGCGCATAGGTGGCCGCGGTCGTACTGGTCTTTACGGTGTTCGCTGTGACCTATGCGTACCTCTTTGGGTAATGTGGGGTCAGCGCAGAAGGGGTCCCCCTTCTCCCAGTCGCCTCGGCTCCAATTCTTTTTTGCAGTGTGGGAGTCTATGGTATAGGCTACCCATTTGGCGTGTCGCTTGGCGGGGTCGTATTCGATGCTGAAGGTCACGGTCTCTTTGCCCTCGTATGATGTGGCATAGCAATTGAAGAGGTTGCCACTTTCGAGATGAGGCATTTCTAAGCGTTGGGCATATCCCTTGGGGTTCTTGTTGGCGTTGGGGGCAGTGTCCCAGTCTGTGGCGACCTTTTGCTCAGGCTTACAACTTGTATATATGAATAGAGGTAGTACGTAGAGTAGGGGGTGGAAGAGTTGCGGGTGTTTCATGTTGTTGGTATATAAAACAAAAAAAGTGTATTGAGGCGCGCCTCAATACACTCTATCTGGATAGGTGTTATCCTTACTTCTTCTGTGCGCGAGCGTAGCGGCTCATGAACTTGTCTACGCGACCAGCGGTGTCAACGAGCTTGGACTTACCGGTGTAGAAGGGGTGAGAAGTGTTAGAAATTTCGAGCTTGATCAAGGGATAAGTCTCGCCTTCAAATTCGATAGTCTCCTTTGTTGCGCAAGTTGAGCGTGAAAGGAAGCAGTCACCGTTTGACATGTCTTTGAATACTACGGGACGATAGTTCTCAGGATGAATACCTTTTTTCATTGTTCTATTTCGTTTTATTAGTGATTACTCTTAATTTATTGCTGGTAACAATAATGTGTAATGGTTTCGGACGGCAAAGGTACGACTTTTATCTTTATTGGCAAAACGTTTCTTGCTTTTTTCTCGTTCGAAGTGGGGCTTTTGTTGTGTTTTCTTGGCTGTCACAGAGATTATGCCTATTTTTGTCACATAAAAACAGAAGATATGACCAAGGAAAGTTTGCGAATCGTATACATGGGCACTCCCGATTTTGCCGTGGAGAGCCTGCGTTGCCTCGTCGAAGGGGGCTACAATGTGGTGGGTGTGGTTACGGGACCCGATAAGGCGGTGGGCCGCCATGGCAGCGTGTTGCAGTTCACGCCGGTAAAGCAGTATGCCGTAGAGCAGGGCTTGCGTGTCTTGCAACCCGAGAAACTTAAAGACGAGGTTTTCATCGAGGAGTTGCGCTCTCTTGAGGCTGACCTGCAGATTGTCGTGGCTTTCCGTATGTTGCCCGAGGTGGTATGGAGCATGCCACCGCTCGGCACTTTTAATTTGCATGCCTCTCTGCTGCCCCAGTACCGCGGTGCGGCCCCCATCAACTGGGCGGTCATCAACGGTGATACGGAAACAGGTGTCACCACCTTCTTCCTCAAGCACGAGATTGACACGGGAGCCGTCATCCGTCAGGTGCGTGTACCTATCAGCGATACCGACTGTGTGGGCGATGTGCACGATCGTCTCATGCTCCTCGGTGGCCGTGTGGTGTGCGAGACGGTGGATGCCATCATCGACGGCAGTGCCGAGGCTACGCCGCAAGAGAAGATGGTCACCGAGGAACTGCGCCCTGCACCGAAGATATTCAAGGATACCTGTCGCATCGAGTGGAATCGCCCTGCAAAACAGGTCTACGACTTCATCCGCGGTCTCTCGCCCTATCCGGCAGCATGGACCACTCTCGTGGCGCCCGATGGAACAGAAACCGTGCTCAAGATTTACGAAACGGAGAAGTTCTTCCTTTCCCCTCAGCCCTATGGCACAATAAAGACCGATGGTAAATCCTTCCTATATATATATACCGCCGACGGTGCCCTCAGCCTTCGCACGCTCCAGCTTGCCGGGAAGAAACGTATGGGCGTCGAAGACTTCCTCCGTGGTTCACGCCTCGGCAGCGGGTATAGTGTAAAGTGAAAAATTCTGATCGCTTTTTTTGCAGTTTGCCGTAGGTGCAATGAATTTTACCGCAGGAACTATAAATTCTTGTGACAGGTGCGGTAAGTCTTTGTAGTAGGTGCGGTTTTCCGAGAGACTATGTGAAACGGATGCATTTTAGAGGACGGACCAAGATTCTTGGCGCTCAGTTGGGAATGAAGTATACTTTCTGAGAAGTTATTGCAAGAATCCAATAATGAGAGAGGGAACGACTTTCGCGTCGTTCCCTCTCATTGGAATTGTTCTTATCGCTTCGCCACAATCTCGGCGATCTTCACGATGGTCATCATGGCCTTCTTCATGGAGCCTATGGGTACGAATTCGTAGCGGCTGTGGAAGTTGACACCACCGGCAAAGATGTTGGGGCAGGGGAGTCCCTTGAAGGAGAGCTGGGCACCGTCGGTGCCGCCACGGATGGGCTTTATCTTGGGCTCTACCCCCGCTTCGCGCATAGCCTGACAAGCGATGTCGATGACATACATCATGGGCTCTATCACCTCGCGCATGTTGGAGTATTGGTCGGAGAGTTCGAGCTGGACGATGCCGTTGCCGTACTTCTTGTTGAGGTCTTGTACGCAGCGTTGCAATAGTTCCTTGCGCTTGCTCATAACCTCGGCACTGTGGTCGCGGATGATGTAGGTGAGGGTAGTCTGCTCTACACCGCCTTTCATGCCTACGAGGTGGAAGAAGCCTTCGTAACCGTCGGTACACTCGGGCACTTCGTGCTTGGGCAACATGCCGATGAACTCGGCGGCCACACGCATGGAGTTGAGCATCTTGTCCTTGGCATAGCCGGGATGTACGTTGCGGCCGTTGAAGATGATGCGTGCCGAGGACGCATTGAAGTTCTCGTATTCGAGTTCGCCCACCTCGCCACCGTCCATGGTGTAGGCCCAATCGCAGCCGAAGAGGTTGACGTCGAACTTATGTGCGCCGAGGCCAATCTCCTCGTCGGGATTGAAGCCTATGCGTATCTTGCCGTGCTCTATCTCGGGATGTGCCTGCAAGTAGGCTATAGCCGAGATGATTTCTGCCACACCGGCCTTGTCATCGGCACCGAGTAGGGTACGTCCGTCAGTCACGATGAGGTCATCGCCTACGTAGCGCAACAGCTCGGGAAACTCCGCGGTGCTGAGTATGGTGTGGTCTTCGGCCGATAGGGTGATGTTGGTGCCGTTGTAGTTCTCCACGATGCGGGGATTCACGTCCTTGCCCGTCACGTCAGGGCTGGTGTCGACATGGGCGATGAATCCGATGGTGGGTACGGTGCGTGTGGTATTGGCCGGCAGGGTGGCAAAGAGGTGCCCATGCTCGTCGAGGCTGATTTCTTCGAGTCCCATCTCCTCCAGTTCCTTGCGGAGCATCTTTACAAATTCCATCTGTCCGGGAGTACTGGGTGTTACTCCGGCATCCTCGGCCGACTGGGTGTCAATGCGCACGTAGCGCAGAAAGTGGTTTACTATATCCATATATGTTTTTTTTATCTGTAGAATAGTTGTTTATGCTCTGCTCAGGATGACAGAGGTATTACAAATCTTTCAATAATATCTCGTTGGTCTTGGTATACATTTCCTCTTTATGTCCGATGAAGGCATTCCATTGGTTGCTGAATTCCTTGGTGTGGTCTATCTTGAAGTCCTCGCATCCGTGACTTTCGAGGGTAGAGAGCAGGCGGCCAACAGAGAGTTGGCTGATAGCTATGGCAGGGAGAAAATGTTCGATTTCGGATTTGGCATCGGAGCTGAAGCCATAGATGAGTCCCGCTACTTCCAGCTCATCGAGCAGGCGGTTGGTCAGTCTGATGGGTATCTCGCCGGCATCGGAAAGTTCACTGGCTGTATAGGGTAGTTCACCTTCCTCAAAACGTTTGCAAATGAGCGACATCACCACCACGCAGAGGAAGTCGTGGTAGCGGCGGCTCACGTTGTCAACCTCCTCGCCGAAGTTGTACTGCTCGATATTCTGGCTCACATAACTCATCTCTACACCGAAGAGGATGATACACCACGAGATGTCGGCCCAAAGCATGAACATCGGTATGATGGCAAACGAGCCGTAGATGGCGTTGTAGCTCGATACCGACATCTGTATCTGTATATATATGTATAGGAATGCCTGGAAGATGATACCCGTAATCATGCCGGGGATAAAGGCGTTCTTGAACCTTACCTTCGTGTTGGGGATGAAGAGGAAAAGGCCAGTCATGACAAGTCCCGAGATGATGTATGGCGCCAGTTTGATACATATATGCACAAATGAGCTGATGAGGTAGTGGTCGGCCAGTTGTTGGTAGATGGTGGTCATGAAGATGCTGACACCGGCATACATGATGATGGTGATGGGGAAGATGATGAATAGCGCCATGTAGTCGGTCAGTTTACGGAAGTATGACCGCTGCTTCTTCACGTCCCAAATGGCATTCATGTTGCTCTCGATACTGTCGGCAAGGTTGATGATGGCCCATAGCAACATGATTACACCTACTCCGATGAAGACTCCGCTCTTGGCGTAGGCCAGGTAGTTGTCGATAAAGTTCATCACCGTATCTATAGTGCCATTCGCTACGGTTCCATCTCTTAGGAAACGCTCCATGAGGTTCGAGAACCCGAAGCCCTTGGCAATGGCAAAGAGCAGTGCAAGGATGGGGATAATCGAGAACAGGGTGGTGTAGGAGAGAGCTGCAGCGCGTATCCATACACGGTCCTTGATGAAGCACTTGACAGTCTGGATGGTAATCTTCAGCAGGTTGTAGCTCTTGTATCTGCTGCGGCTGACATCATCTTCGGTCACCCGCCACAGCGAGCGGGTGAAGAAATGGATGAGTTGTCTGATTTTCTCTCTCATGTCCATTGTGTTTAGTGTTTAATGTTTAGTGTTTAGTGTGGATTTGCGATGCGTTCTCATCAGGATGGCCTCTAAACGCTAAACTCTAAACAAAATTAAAAAAGGAAAACAGTTGGCCTGTAAGCCGGGTTCTGTACTATGGAGCAAGCCCCATAGCGTCTGTCATTTATCTGTGCCTGCCGTTGCCAGCAGGCTATAGCGGTCTACCCTCCGGCTCGGGCGAGCAGCCCTCAGGCACCGGTATACATGACCTTGCAACTCCCGGAACGCACGGCTCAGGATGTCACCATCCCGACCGGTGGGCTCTTACCCCACCTTCTCACCCTTACCTCGCCTGAACGGGGCGGTTGTTTTCTTCTGCGTTTCCCCTGCCGTCACCGACACCTTGCATATTAACAAGCGGGATGCTCTCTGTTGCCCGGACTTTCCTCATACTCCACAAGGG
>JAFWXS010000060.1 GCA_017517925.1 Bacteroidaceae bacterium
ACTACGTCTCCGACGTAGTGGCGTATCCTGTCACCATATACCCCACGATTACGCACTGCGTGCTTCATCGTGGGGTTTCGATAGCCATACGTCTGCGACGTATTGTTTGTTACCATCTTCGCCCCAGTGTTTTCTCCTGAGGTAGGGACGCACCACCGGTGCGTCCTGTATTATATATATTATTGATTTTCGCATAATTATACCATCAACGCACCGGTGGTGCGTCCCTACGGCTGAGGGCAATTAATCACAAACGGGGCGGACGGCGAGACCGAAGGAGCGAAAGTACCAGCCCATGTAGTGACAGTGACGGAAGCTATCGAAGGCGAAGTTGTACGCACCCTCGGTATCGCTCTCTCCGGGCGTAGAACTCCAACAGCGACCGTA
Source organism: Bacteroidaceae bacterium (assembly GCA_017517925.1). Taxonomy (GTDB): domain Bacteria; phylum Bacteroidota; class Bacteroidia; order Bacteroidales; family Bacteroidaceae; genus UBA1189. Next base: position 388 of record JAFWXS010000060.1, read on the forward strand.
CTCTCCTTGGTAGTCGAGCCACGACCCGTTGTACCAACCGGCAGCAGGGAGAAAGATGCTGTTGCCATTCTTTTTACTGGTTCCTTTATATCCCTTGTGTCCGCCTTGCGTTGTCCATGTCCATGTGCAATTGTTAACAAGTTCTTGACATTCGGCTCGGGTGGGCATTCGCCAACTGCCGCCCCAATTCCTGCGGGCGGCGTCGTACAGCGAATCTCCACTGATATCGCCAAGTTCTTTTCTCCACGTTGCACAATTTTCTTTGGTATACTCACTCTTGGTTTCGGTCTCACCCCAAGCATAGTAGTTGCCATATTCTTCCGGTTTATCAGCTCCTACATTGCACGTTGCCCACTTTAAGCCCGAGGGTAAACCGAGGTCGACCCATTCGTGTCCGTAGATGCGACCATGTGTTGCTTGGTGTGCTTGATAGCTATTTGTTCCTACTATCGTTAACAAAATTCCTGCTATTCCCACAAGGGTTACCCACAGCCATGTAAGATTCTTGCGAGGTTTGGGTTCGGGTGTTGGTGTAGGGTCTTCTACTTCTATTGCCTCTATGACTTCTTCGTCATCGGGTTGGTCGTACCGTGTATCACTCTCTTCGAAATGGGTTTCGTCGCTTTGCCGGCTGTCGTCGAAGTGGGTTGCTCCGCCGACGGCTTGGGCAAACTCGGCTACCGACTTGTAACGGTCGCGTACTGCCGGCGACATGGCCTTGGCAATGCAGCGAATGAGTGAAGGTGATACGTTGTGAGCTTGCAACTGATGTGCGGGAAAGCCGTTGTTGTAGAGCGTAATGGCATCCACCGGCGATACTCCGGTGAGCATCTTGAAAAGGGTGGCTCCCAAGGCATAGACATCGAGCGTAACAGGAATATCTTTCTTGCCGGTGAGGCTGTCAGGTTCGGGGGCTTGGTAATGTGGCTGCTCCATGGGGGCATAGCCGGGTGTGCCTAATCCGATGGAGGTACTCGACTCGGGGTTTCCGTTGGCATCGTATTGCTTGGAGAGTCCAAAATCGACCAATACGGCATCGGGCTTGTCGCTGTCGTCGTCATCGTTGTATCGCAATACTACATTGGCAGGTTTGAGGTCGAGGTGGAGCATGGAGTGGGCATGCATGTAGGATAGTGCATCGGCTATCTGATGGAAAAAGTAGAGTGCTTCCGACTCGGAAAGCTGCCCCTTGCGAATAATGTAATCGTCGAGGCTGCCGGCATCACAATACTCCATAACAAAATAGGAGGTGTTGTTATACTCAAAGGAGTCGGTTACATGAACGATGTGACGATGATCGAGGTGACTGAGATTGCGTGCCTCCTTAGCAAACCATCGCCTATACTTGTCGCACATTCCACCACGGGTAATGCCCACTACATTTGTTCCATTGCGGTCGTTGATGTCTCGCATGAAAAACTCCTTGATGGCTACCATCGTGGTACCTTGTACTCGCCCCAACTGCCCCGATATTTCACCGGTGGTAGTGGCTTGATAGGTGATACCGAATGTTCCTTGCCCCAGCACCTTCGTGATGCGATATCGCTTATTGTCGCTTCCTATCAGACGCGTTCCTACGGCTAAGGGTTTGATGTATTCTTCGTTCATAGTATTGCTATTGTGGGGAACTTCTATAAATTCCACAGATTCTTTATTCAGTTGTTTTGGGAACCTTTCTTGGGGCTTACTTCCCTGTATCGGCTCACACTATATAATGACCGCAAAGGTAAACAATATCTGTCAGTGTGATGTAAAATTTTTTTTTATTTTTTTGTGCAACTCATCACATCATGCAATCTTTGAGAAGAAAGCAACCATCTTCGCCCCTGTGTTTTCGCATGAGGTGGGGACGCACCGCTGTAACGTCGAAGACGTTGTGCAGTAGAAACCCCACGTGAGCGGAGCGTTACGTGGGGTAGATGTCTGTGTGCAGTATCCTTACGTCGAAGACGTTACGCACATACTATTCCTGTACTACGTCTCCGACGTAGTGGCGTATCCTGTCACCATATACCCCACGATTACGCACTGCGTGCTTCATCGTGGGGTTTCGATAGCCATACGTCTACGACGTATTGGTTGTTACCATCTTCGCCCCTGTGTTTTCGTCAGAAAATATAGGGGAGATGTCGAGCCTCAGCGAGACAGAGGGTTAAAAATAATAATAATCAGGTGGATAGACCATGTCAGCCTAAACGCATCCGTTAGGCCTCAACCCCTTCCCCCTGCGGGGACTTCCCCTATCTCGCTTCGCTCGCAGGGGCAGAAAAGGTTACCTCGCCATTGTGTCTTCATCTGAGGTAGGGACGCATCGCTGTAACGTCGGAGACGTTGTGCAGTAGAAACCCCACGTGAGCGGAGCGTTACGTGGGGTAGATGTGTGTG
>JAFWXS010000061.1 GCA_017517925.1 Bacteroidaceae bacterium
AGCAGGAGCCTGCCGCTACCCCCGAGGCTGCCTATGTGATGTGTCGTGCCATCAAGGCCTACTACGAGCAGACCGGACGCAAGGTGGGTTTCAAGCCTGCCGGTGGCATCAACTGCGTGAACGACGCCCTCGTGTACTATACCATCGTGAAGGAGGTGCTCGGTGAGGACTGGCTCAACAATCACCTCTTCCGCCTCGGCACCAGCCGCCTGGCCAACCTGTTGCTGAGCGAGATTGTGGGCGAGAACGTGAAGTTCTTCTGATATAATATTCTTAGAAGCTGTTTGGATTTTACCGTTAATAAGTTTAAGGAGATACTTTTCTGTTTATTTGGGGTCCTTTTTGGCATCCTTGCCCTCTCCGTTCTTGCAAATAGACCACTATTTGCTGCGAACCAAGAGTACAAATCTACTCAAAAAGTCTTCCCAACTAAACTATAAATAAAATTCAAACAGCTTCTTATGAACCGCCTAATTGCTTGCTGTGGGCTCGATTGTGAAATCTGCGAAGCTCGCATTGCTACCGTCCAAAACGATGACGACTTGCGGAAAAAAGTTGCATGCGAGTGGAGCAACCTGAACAATGCAGAGATTTTACCCGAGCACATCAATTGCATGGGCTGCCGTATGGATGGAGTAAAAACGGTATTCTGTTCTGACTATTGCGATATACGTCGTTGCGTGCTTAGTAAGGGAATAGAGACCTGTGGAGATTGTGCGGAAATACTTCATTGTACTACAGTAGGCCGTATATTTCAATTTACGCCAGAAGCCAAAGAACGCCTTATAAAATAATTATCGGATGAAAAGAATCAAAATCACCGCCCTGCGCCGCTCGTGCTACCCCGACTTGATGGAGCAGTACGAGAACCCTATAGAGCATGCTTGCGATGTCTGCTTGGGGCAGAGCTTCATCTCTGAAGATGGAGAGCGACCCGAGGGACTTTGCGAGAGTGCATGGGAGTCGATGCGAACGTTTGTGGAGGAGCTGGCCCGTGGAGGCGGCAACTTCTACGACGGGTGGATGAAGAATCCCCACTCAGCAATGATATCCTGCAATGATGGTTTCCGTCCCGTCAGTTTCTATATAGAAGTTCTATAATAATCCCCCTTAGCGAGACTAATAGGGATCAACATCATAGTAGAGCATCACCTTTTGCAGCAGTCCTTGCGAAGCAAGTGACTGCTGTATTTCTGCCAGGCATTGCCGCACACGAGTTACGCCTAATGCCTGCTCGGCCTTGAGCATTATCTTGCGTATATGTAGTGCATGCACTCGAGCCACAGCTGGAGGTTCGGGACCAAGCACGCGTTCGCCAAAGCAGGCACGCATTGAAGCAACCATCGCTTCGGAAGCATGTACTACATCCTCTTCGTTGCGTCCCTTTACATATACATATATAAGTCGACAGAAGGGTGGATAACGGAAGAGTTCACGCTCGGCCGTCTGGTCTGTATACAGCCCTGTATAGTCATGCGATACGACTTGATGAATAACGGGAAGATCCACATTTCGCGTTTGCAGCACTACCATTCCCTGTAACCCCCGCCTCCCGGCACGTCCTGCCACCTGTGCCATGAGCTGGAATGAACGTTCGTAGGCTCTGAAATCGGGGAAGTTGAGCATTGTATCAGCATTCATGATGCCCACGACGTGTACCTTGTCGAAGTCAAGTCCCTTGGAAATCATCTGCGTACCTATCAAGACATCGGTGCGTCCTTCCTGAAAGTCTGTGAGTATCTTGTCATAGGCACTTTTCGTACGTGTGGTGTCAAGGTCGAGCCGGGCAACACGGGCCATAGGGAAATAGTGCTGTACCTCTTCCTCTATACGTTCGGTACCCATACCCCGCTTGCCCAATGCATGTCCACCGCACGAGGGACATTTGACGGGTACATTATATATATTGCCGCAGTAGTGGCACACAAGCTGGTGGGCATTCCGATGGTAGGTGAGGCTCACATCACAGCGGTCGCACTTGGGTACCCACCCACATGCCGTACACTCGAGCATGGGAGCATAGCCCCGGCGGTTTTGGAAGAGGATAACCTGCCTCCCCTGAGCCAATGCGTCGCGCATAGCGTCGTGCAGCATCGTGGAGAAGGGACCATACATCCGTTTCTTGCGGTACTCCTCCTTGAGATCCACCACCTCAATGCGCGGCAGTTGCACTTGGCTATATCGCTCGGTCATCTGCACCAAGCCATACTTCCCACATTGGGCATTGTAGTAGCTTTCCACCGAGGGAGTAGCCGTACCAAGCAGTGTCTTCGCTCCATGATAGGCGGCCAGCATCACCGCCACGCTGCGAGCATGGTAGCGGGGTGCGGGGTCTTGCTGCTTGTAGGTGGTCTCATGTTCCTCGTCTACAATTACCAAGCCAAGATTTTTGAAAGGCAGAAACACCGATGACCGCACACCAAGGATGACATCGTAAGGCGTATCGGAGAGCTGCCGGTTCCAAAGTTCCACCCGTTCAGCATCGGAAAACTTGGAATGATATACGCCCAATCGTGTCCCGAAGGCACGGCGTAAACGTTCGGTCATCTGCTGTGTCAGAGCAATCTCCGGCAATAGGAACAGCGCTTGGCGCCCCTGCCTCAGTTGCTCATTGATGAGATGGATGTACACTTCGGTCTTGCCGCTTGAGGTGACACCATGGAGCAGGCACACGTCGTGGTCATTCCAACTGGATTTTATTTCATCGAAAGCTCTTAGCTGGTGTTCGCTGAGTGGCGATAGACTATAGGTAGCGTCCTCAGCCTCAGCTGCTATTCGCCCTACTTCCACGCTATAGGTCTCCACGATACCCTTTGCGATAAGCCCATTCAGTACCGCAGCCGTCATTCCACTCTCCTTGAGGAGCGCTGCACGGGAAAGCTCTCTTCCAAGCATATAGTCCGGAGCCTCACATCCGGCAAGGTCTATCAGGCAAAGCAGCAACTGCTGTTGCTTGGTCGCACGGCTCAATGCCGTGATGGCTTCGTTCAGCGAATCCTCGGTACGGTAGGCCGAAGCAAGTCGCACATGCACCTCGCTCTTGGGTTTATAGGCCTGTCTTATGGCCTCATCTACTGAGATGGCGCCCATGTCGAGCAAAGCCTTAATGGTGTGCATGCCACATTTCATCCTACAGTTCTTGAGCAACTGCTGTATGCGTTGCTTATGATTTATCAAGAGCGCATCGAGCACCGCCTGTTCGCGCTCCTTCAGGGGAGCGTCGGCAATGAATGCCGAATTCAGTTCCACCACCGTCTCGCTCTCCATCTTCAGTCCCGAGGGTAGTGCAGCCTTGTACACGTCGCCTATGGAGCACATGTAATAGTCGGCTATCCACTGCCACAACCTCAGTTGCTCAGGCCTCACGATAGGAGTAGCATCAAGTACCTCGGTCACCTCCTTTATCTCATAGTCACCTTGTGGCACCTCCTCATGCTTGCGCAGCACAATAGCCGTATAATACCGCTTGGCACCAAACTGCACCACCACCCTACTCCCTATCTGTACCATCGGGACGTACTCCTCCCGCAACCGATAGGTAAAACTACCGGCCAACGGAAGGGGCAATATGACATCAACGAAGCAAGGCATTTAACTTCCATTTCTGTACTGAGGCAATAGCCTTACAAAAGTAAGCATAATCTGTGGGAAAACGAAGAAACGAGATTATTTCTTTTCCATCATCTCCATACACCGTCTGATAGCCCACCTCTATCTCCTCATAGCCCCCATCTGTTGGTAATCATGAGATTCTGTCCTACCTTTGCATCAAGAAAAGAGACAAGAGAATTACTAACAAAAAAGAAATACAGTATGGAAAAGAAATATTATTGCACAGTATGTGATTGGGTATACGACCCTGCAGTAGGTGACCCCGACGGCGGCATTGCGCCCGGCACACGATTCGAAGACATTCCTGATAACTGGGCATGTCCTTTATGTGGAGTCACGAAAGAGGATTTTGAAGTTGTTATGGAGTAGTCTGCGGACTACTCTTTTTTTTTTGGAGACTTTTAAGAATCTGCAATAGCAAACCATCACAAATTTGTTATACCTTTGCAGAATAACAAAAAAGCGGAAGAAAAATAATGAACATTACAGAGAACATCAAATACATCGGTGTGGACGATACTACCTTGGACCTCTTTGAGAATCAGTATGCTGTCCCCGAAGGTGTCACTTACAACTCATACCTTATCGAGGACGATAAGATTGCTATTATGGACACAGTGGACCGCCGCAAGAGCGAGGAATGGATGGCACGCCTAACCGAGGCATTGGAAGGCCGCACGCCCATTTACCTGGTGGTGCAGCACATGGAACCTGACCACGGAGGCAGCATCGCTGCCGTGATGGAGCGCTGGCCCGAGGTACAGATTGTAGCTTCGGCCAAAGCGGTGCAGATGTTACCGCAGTTCTTCGAAGGAATTGATTTCACCCATCGTACCATAACGGTGAAGGAGGGCGACACGCTCTCTTTAGGGCACCACACCCTACAGTTCGTGATGGCCCCTATGGTACACTGGCCCGAGGTGATGGTGACATACGAGCAAACCGAGCGCGTGCTCTTCTCGGCCGATGGTTTCGGCACCTTCGGTGCGCTATACGGCAACCTCACCGACTGCCGCGCATGGCCCGGTGAGGCACGACGCTACTATTACAACATCTGCGGGAAGTATGGTCAGCCCGTACAGCAGTTGCTACGCAAGGCCGAGAAGCTCGACATTGCCATGATATGCCCGCTCCATGGCCCCATGCTGACAGAGGACTTGGGGCACTACATCGGACTATACGACAAGTGGAGCCGCTATGAAGCCGAAAGTGATGGCATACTCATCGCCTATGCTTCCATCCATGGAGGTACAGCTGCAGCAGCCCTACACATGGCCCGACTGCTCCGCGAGAAGGGTGCCTCCGAGGTGACAACGATAGACCTCTGCCGAGCCGACATGTCTGCTGCTCTGGCCGAAGCCTTCCGCATGAAACGTCTACTGCTCGCAGCCTCCTCATACGACGGCGGATTGTTCACTCCCATGTATGAGTTCCTGCACCGCATCGCCATCAAAGGGTACAAGAACCACCAGGTAGGCATCATCGAGAACGGCTCATGGGCTCCATGCGCAGGGCGCATAATGAAGGAAGCCGTGGAGGCAATGAAAGATGTCGAACTCATAGAACCTATAGTCACCATCCGCTCGGCAATGAAACCTACCGACCTTCCTGCCATGGAGGCACTGGCAGAGGCCATGATGAGTTAGACGAGAAAATGGGAAGAAAAACTAAGAATCTGTTTTGAAATTATTTCGAGTTTAGCTGAGAGGTGTTTTTGTGTAGTATAGAGAAAATACGCCCCTTTCTCTACATTCTCTCGTTGAGATTTGGCAATTCGTATGGTTTGCACTAATTTTGTACCCGAAAACGAAGTGGATAGATTTGAGCAGCTTGCAACCACAGTAAAAAATGCTAAATTGACAGCCTTCCGTTGCTGTGTGCATTCTCTCCCGACTATCCCCGTTTTTAACTGAGAATTGAAAATTAAAAATTGAGAATTGAAAGTTTCCGTCCGGACGGCGACCGTTGTCTGTTGATCGTTGACTTTCTTAAAAACTAAAAAAACATGGGATATCTGTTTACATCCGAATCGGTGTCTGAGGGACACCCCGACAAAGTGGCCGACCAAATATCGGACGCTGTACTGGACAAGTTGCTGGCCTATGACCCCAACTCGAAGGTAGCTTGCGAAACGTTAGTAACCACCGGGCAGGTAGTCATTGCCGGTGAAGTAAAGACAAGTGCATACGTTGACC
>JAFWXS010000062.1 GCA_017517925.1 Bacteroidaceae bacterium
CGCTCCATGTAGTTGTAGTCGGCATACATGGGGCAACGGATATCGCTGTTGCGGGCGTTGCAAGCCTGCTCGTACTGTGTGGGACGGCTGTTGTCGTAAGCCTTGATCCAGTCGTAGGCGGCCTCGAAGTTAGGGCCGTTACCGGCCTCGTTACCCAAGCTCCAGAAGATGATGGAGGGGTGGTTCTTGAAGGTCATCACATTGCTGATGTTACGCTCCATGTGAGCCTTGGCGAAGGCGGGGTTCTTGGCCAGTGTACGCTCACCGTAGCCCATACCGTGGCTCTCGATGTTGGCCTCGGCCACTACGTAGAGACCATACTCGTCGCACAGCTCATACCAGCGGGGATCGTCGGGATAGTGGCAGGTGCGCACAGCATTGATGTTGAGTTCCTTCATGATCTTGATATCCTGAATCATGCGCTCTACTGACACCACATATCCACCATCGGGATCCAGTTCGTGACGGTTGGCGCCCTTGAAGAGTACGGGCTTGCCATTCACTAGCACCTGATAGTTCTTGAGCTCTACCTTGCGGAAGCCCACCTTCTGGCGGATAGCCTCAATTACCTGGTCACCATCGACGAGTTCAACGAAGAGAGTGTAGAGGTTGGGAGTCTCGGCAGTCCACTTGGCAGGATTGCTCACGGCCATCACAGTCTCGGCCTTGCCCTCGCCATTAACAGCAACAGAAGCAGTCTTCACCACCTTGTCGCTGGCATCCTTGAGGGTGTAGCGCAAGGTCTTGCCGGCAGCGTTGTCGGCTGTGGCAGAGATATTCAGTGTACCGTTCTTGTAGTTCTTGTCCAGGTCGGGGAGGATGAAGAGGTCATCGACACGCACCTGAGGACGGGCATACATATACACCTCGCGGGCGATACCGGTGAAGCGCCAGAAGTCCTGGTCCTCGAGGTATGAGCCGTCGCACCAGCGCATCACCTGCATGGCAACGAGGTTCTCCTTGCCGGGCACGAGGTAGGGCGTGATGTCAAACTCAGCGGCCATCTTGGCATCCTCGCTGTAGCCTACATACTTGCCGTTGACCCATACCATGAGGTTTGAGGTGGCCGAACCTACGTGAAGGTTGATTTGCATGCCTTCCCAGTCGGCAGGCACCATGAATGAGCGGCGGTATGAACCAGTGTAGTTGTTGCGTTCCTCAATGTAGGGGGGATTGGGCTCAAACTGGAGGTTCCAGGGGTAACCGGCGTTGCGGTAGATGCGGTCGCCATAGCCGAGGATTTCGAAGAGCCCAGGCACGGGGAAGGTGCTCCATGCCGAGTCGTCGTAGCCTACAGCAAAGAAGCCTTCGGGTGCTTCGTTATGGTTCTTTACAAAGTTGAATTTCCACTCGCCAGTCATGTCGAGATAGCGGGCACTTTCGCTCTTGTCGCCCTGTGCGGCAAGGCCAGTGTTCTCGTAGGCAAAGTAGGCTGCGCGTGCCTCCTTGCGGTTCTCCTGATTCACTTCGGGATCGAGCCACATCTTGGTGGCCTGTGCGCTCATGCTCATGGTGGCGACGAGTGCACTCAACAGTAAGAGTGTCTTTTTCATATAGTATTGTTTGTGGTATTACCTAATTTACGAGCGAAAGTAGTGAATGTTAGGGAATAATGCAACAAAAGGCTGTACAATTTTTCAAAAAATACGATTGGCATTGTTTCTCCCTCCGCTTTTTGCTGGTGTCCTTTTTGGGGTATATGGAGGACGCTTTAGGCCAATAAAAACGGGTATACCCTCTGCGGAAAACGGGTTAACCCTCCACGAAAAATGGGTATACCCGATTTTGCTCGAGGGTATACCCGTTTTTCGTGGAAGTCTTTATAGGTTTTTTGAAGTCCAGGGTGTTACGGTCAGAAGAACCTGAACAGCCCCAGCTGATTGAGCAGGATGGTGGCGATGGCGATGGGGGCGAAGTATCGGAGGATGAAAATCACCAAGCGGAGGTAGGGTGCACGCAGAGTGCCGCGATTGGTGAGTTCGTCGTGTACAAGCTTCTTGTCGAGATACCAACCGGTGAAGATGGAAACGAGCATTCCGCCTACCGGGAGGAAGATGTTGGACGATACGTAGTCGAACAGGTCGAAGATGCTCATCCCGAAGATCTTGATTCCGTCAAGCGGCCCGAATGAAAGGGCGCATACAATGCCCACCAGCGAGCAGGCTATGGTGACAAACGTAGCGGCCTTGCGGCGCGACATGCGGAACTCTTCGCTTACATAGGCTGTGACTACTTCGTGCAACGAGATGGTGGAGGTGAGGGCCGCTACCACCAGGAGGAAATAGAAGAGCACCGAGACTCCGTAGGCCAGTATGGGAATGTTGCCGAAAGACTGTTCGAGGACGTTGGGCATGGTGATGAAGAGCAGTGAGGGACCGATGTCGTTGCTGCTGATGGCGTAGCCGGCATTGAATACGGCTGGGAAGATGATAAAGCCCGACATTATGGCCACGAAGGAATCGATAAGCGATACATTGAGTGCAGTCTTTCCGATGTTGGTGTCATCGCGGAAGTACGAAGCGTAAGTACATAGGCATCCGAGGCCGAGGCTTAGTGAGAAGAAGGCCTGTCCCATAGCACTGAGCACCACGGACCCGGTAATCTTGCTGAAATCGGGCTTGAGCAGGAACTCAATGCCTTTTGATGAACCGGGGAGGGTGATGGCGCATGCGGCCAGTACGACGAGGATGATGAACAAGGCTGGCATCATCACCTTGGAGAACTTCTCGATGCCACTCTTCACACCGCGCACCACGATGACGTGGGTGATGAGCATGAAGGAGATGGTCCAGAAGAGGTTGCGCCATGGGTTGCTTACGAAGTTGGCAAACATGGCAGGGAAGTCGGTTGTGGTCTTGCCGTCAAAGCAGTTGCCCAGGGCCATGGCGGTATACTCGGCAGTCCATCCCGCTACTACGGAATAGTAGCTGAGGATGACGAATCCCGAGAGTACAGCAAGACGGCCTACCCAGTTCCATCGTGTGCCGGGTGCCAATGTGCGGTAAGCACCGGCGGCGTTGGCGCGCGTGTGGCGTCCGATGAGAAATTCGCTCATCATGATGGGGATGCCCATCAGTAAGACGCAGCCTACATAGATAAGTATGAAGGCGGCGCCACCGTTCTGTCCGGTGAGTATAGGGAATCTCCAAATGTTGCCGAGGCCAACGGCCGAGCCGGCTGCGGCAAGCAAGGCACCGATTTTGCTACCGAAGTTCTCGCGTGAGGGATTGTGGTTGCTCATTTTCTTGTAGTTGGCTGTGGTTGGGGTTAAGATATATATAGTATAGGGCCGGAATATAATTTCCAGCCCTATACTTTATTTGTTTTGATAAGGTGTTCTCTTAGAGTTTTGCGATGTGAGCGCAGAGCTTAGACTTCAAGTTTGCAGCCTTATTCTTGTGGATGTTGTTAGTCTTAGCGAGCTTGTCCAACATCTTCTGCACTGCAGGGTACATAGCCTGAGCCTCAGCCTTATCAGTTGTTGCGCGGAGCTTGCGAACTGCATTACGCATGGTCTTAGCATAGTATCTGTTGCGCAATCTTCTGGTTTCAGTCTGTCTGATTCTCTTCAGCGATGATTTGTGGTTTGCCATTTCTAATCTTCTTTCTTTTTAATTTAACTTTGTAGCGCTACGGGGAGTCGAACCCCGCTTTAGAGAATGAAAATCTCTCGTCCTAGCCGATAGACGATAGCGCCATCCTTCTGCTTCCGTATCGTGTTACCGATGTTTGTTTCTCGAAAGCGGATGCAAAGGTAGACACTTTTTTTGAATCCACAAAGACTTTATACTTTTTTTTTGCCGCAAAGGCGTTTTTTTGTAGCTTTGCATCGTCTACGAAGAATAAGGAGGAGACTGAAGGGATGTATATAGATGATAAGGGTATCGTATTGCGTTGTGTGAAGTACGATGATAAGTCGTTCATCGTCCACATGTTTACTGTATCGCACGGACATGTGTCGTTTATGGTCAACGGCTCGCGCGGCAAGCGGTCGGGTATGAGTGCCCGCCTGTTTCAGCCTATGACATTCCTGTCGTTTCAATGGGATATGAAGCCCAATGCCTCGTTACAGCGTATGAAGGAGGCGAGGTTGCTGTTCGTTCAGCAAGGCATCCCTTTCGATCCCATCAAGCGTAGTGTGGCCATGCTGCTCACCGAGTTTATGGCCTACACCTTACGCAGCGAGGCGGCCAATCCTGACCTTTATTTATATATAGAGCACTCGTTGCAGTGGTACGATATGGCCGAGGAGGGGTATGCCAATTTCCATCTGGTATTTCTCCTCAAGCTCGCCCGTTTCTTGGGTATTGCCCCCAACATGGAGGCATATAGCGACGGTGACCTCTTCGACCTTACGGATGGGCGCTTCACTCCTTACGGCACGGCATCCGAGACAGTGATGTCGGGGAACGACATCCGGCTGCTGTTCCTGCTCAGCGGCGCCACTTACGAGACGATGGGGAGCATCGCTATGAACCGCCACGACCGGGCACGCATGGTGCGCTATCTGGCTACCTACTATGCGCTGCATATAGCCAATTTCCCCTCCTTGCAATCTCTGGATATCTTGCAGGAACTATTTTTCGAGGGATAAATTTTGCGTTTCGCACAAATAGCCGTAATTTTGTCAACTAATATATGGATAAGTTTTAAAAGTATATGGCTATGAGCAATCAGGAGAACCCCACAATGATCAGCTATGCGATGAACTTCGGTGCGGTGGTAGGCCTGTACTATATCGGCAAGTTCTGCCTGTTCCCGTTGAGTTTGTATTCCACGATGGCCGCCCTGCTCTTCTTGGGGCTGACGGTAGTGGTGCCATTTCTCATCTATCGGCTGGTGAAGCGCTATCGCGACCAGTACTGCGGTGGAAAGATAGACTTCTCCCGCGCCTTCACCTTCTCGATGCTCATCATGGCCTTCGGCTCTCTGTTGGTTGCGGCAGCACACTATATCTATTTTGCCTTTATCGACAATGGAACCATGGTAGGGGCGGTAGTGCAGAGCATAGAGCAGTTGCAGGCGGTGGACCTCAGTACCTTGGAAGGGGCGAATGCCGAAGCCATAGCGCAGTTCGACCAATACATTGAAGTCATGCAGCAGACCGTAGCGCAGCTACAGGCCATGTCGCCCATTGACATCACCATGGGCATGCTGAGCAACAACGTGTCGTGGAGCGTTATCCTTTCGCTGCCGATAGCGCTGGTAGTGAAGAATCTGAAAATACACAATTCATAATCAAGAATAGAATAACCATGGACATTTCCGTTATCGTACCTCTGTACAACGAGGCTGAGTCGCTGCCCGAGCTGCACGCCTGGATCAAGCGCGTGATGGACGAGCATCGCTTCTCATACGAGATATACTTTGTCAATGACGGCTCTACCGACGACTCGTGGCGTGTCATCGAGGAGCTGCACACCGCCTATCCCGAGGTGAAGGGCATCAAGTTCCGCCGCAACTACGGCAAGTCGCCCGCCCTGTATTGTGGCTTTGCCCGTGCCGAGGGCGATGTGGTGATTACTATGGATGCCGACCTTCAGGACTCGCCCGACGAGATACCCGAGCTGTACCGCATGGTTACCGAGGAGGGCTACGACCTCGTATCGGGCTACAAGCAGAAGCGTTACGACCCGCTGTCGAAGACCTTGCCTACGAAGCTCTTCAATGCTACGGCACGCAAGGTGTCGGGTATCAAGAACCTGCACGACTTTAACTGCGGCCTCAAGGCCTACCGCCGTGAGGTGGTGAAGAACATAGAGGTGTATGGCGAGATGCACCGCTACATTCCTTACTTGGCCAAGAACGCCGGCTTTAGCAAGATAGGCGAGAAGGTGGTGCAGCACCAGGCCCGCAAGTACGGCACTACGAAGTTTGGCCTCGACCGCTTTGTCAACGGCTACCTCGACCTTATCACCTTGTGGTTCCTCTCCAGATTCGGTGTCAAGCCCATGCACTTCTTCGGCCTGTGGGGGTCGGTAATGTTCTTCATCTGTCTGTTGTGCGTGATGGGCATCGGTGTCCACAAGCTGTATTGCTTGGCTCATGGCATTCCGGCGCCTTTGGTTACCGACAGCCCCTATTTCTTCCTCGCATTGGTGGGTATGCTTTTGGGCTTCCAGTTGTTCCTCACGGGCTTCCTCGGTGAACTCATCAGCCGCAACTCGCAGGAACGCAACAACTATAAGATAGAAAAGGAGTTCTGATGCCACACCGCCGATACATACTCCGTCTGCTGGGTGCCCTCCTTGTTATAACGGGTGTGGGGGCTTGCTCGGGTGGAGACTGTCCCATCAACAATACGGTGCAGGGCAAGATGGTCTTTTACGATCTGCAGGGCGACCCAGTGGCCTATACCGGAGTGCTCACGGTGAGTGTGGTGCGTCCGCAGGGCGACTCGGTGGTGCTGAACCAGAAGGCTGGCGCTTCGGAAGTACTCTTCCCGCTCAGCTATATGCACAGCACCGACACGCTCGTCTTCGCTTACGGAGACGGTGTGGACGACAGCCTTTACATCAGCCATACCAACATACCCACACTCGTGTCGGTCGATTGTGGTACGGCCATGTATCACACCATCACTGCGGTGAGCAGCACCCACCATTGGATAGATACCCTCATACTCAAATCCTCCGAAGTCAATTATGATGAACGCGAAAACATTCAGGTTATTTATCGTTAGTCTCTTCATTGCTTCGGCCGGCTATGCGGCGTCTCCGTTGCGTGGGTTCTACCTCTCGGGCGATGTGTTTGGCTACATCTATCCGATCTTTGTGAAGGACAGGTACTACAGCTCCGAGCTGTCGGCCACGCTGGATATCGCCAACCGCTTCTTCCCTACGGTCGAGGTGGGCATAGGGCATACCGACATGGTGAGCGAGCTCTACGAGATTGGCTACCGTACCCGTGCCCCCTACTATCGTGTGGGTATGGACTACAACATGCAATATAAGAGCGACAAGCCCGGCTACATATTCCTTGGTGCCCGTGTGGGCTACACGTCGTTTGATTACACGGTGGACGCTCCGCCCCTTGTCGACCCCGTGTGGGGCGATGAGGCTCCCGTGCAGTTTGCCGATGTGCCCTGCCGTGCCGTATGGGCCGAGGCCGTGGGCGGCGTGAGGGCCGAAGTGGCGAAAAACTTCTACATGGGTTGGTCGCTCCGCTACAAGTACCCCATCTACCGGGGCCCCATCGCCAATGGAGGGCCTTGGTATGTCCCCGGTTTCGGAGCGGGCAAGAAAGGGGTATTAGGCGCTACCTACACCATCGGCTATTACTTCAACTTTATAAGGAAGAAACCATGACTGCTCTCGAAATCTGGCTAACTGCCTTTGCCCTCGCTGCCGACAGCTTCACCGTGGCCATCACTGCCGGTCTTATCCTGAAGCGCATCCGGCTGCGCCACTTCCTCTGCATCGCCTTCTTCTTCGGTGCCTTCCAGGCGCTCATGCCCTTGTTGGGCTGGGCGGGATCGGTATACTTCTACCATTTCATCGAGAACTACGACCACTGGATAGCCTTTGCTATCCTCGTCTTTCTGGGCGTGAAGATGATACGCGACGGTATACAGGGTGGCGATGAAGACCACTTTGACCCCACCAGGCTGGCTACGGTGGTCGTGCTCGCCGTGGGTGTCAGCATCGACGCTTTGGCGGTGGGCATCTCGTTCACCTGTATAGGCATGGATACGCTGGCCGATATCGCTTTCCCTCTGTTGGCTATCGGGCTCACCTCTTTCGTTATGGCTCTGGGCGGCTGCTTCATAGGCAGTCTCATCGGCAACAGGTTGAAGTTTCCTGTCGAGCCCATTGCCGGTGCCGTGCTCATCATTCTTGGCATCAAGATTCTGTGCGAGCACTTGATGTAGTGTGCTGCCACTCCCGGGGCGACGCCTGTCCCTTGCCGCCGGGCTGCTTTTACCCATAGACTATAGCGGGTATACTTGTTGTTCCAGACGGGTATACCCGATTCTTTTTGTCACCGCGGTGAAAAAGGATTGTCTCCGCGGTGGAAATGAATTGTCTTCGCGGTGAAAAAGAGTTGTCTTCGCGGTGGAAAAAGATTGTCACCGCGGTGACAAAACTTTTTGGGTAGAGCCGATGGAAATATTGGCTATAGGACACGTGGATGAATGTCCTATCCGTTCTTGATGAACGCCCCTTTGTCGCTCACGAAGTCGAGCAGTCGGGCAAAGAGGGGGTTGGTGCGGAGGAGTGTGGCATTGCCAGCCATGAAGAGGTGTTGGCGGGCGCGGGTCATCACGACATTGAGCTTGCGGTCTATGGTGGAGCCCTCCTCCGTGAAGGTCTGCTCGGTGAGGAAGTCGAGTTGCGTGGTGTGGTGCACGGTGAAGCCGTAGATGATGACGTCGCGCTGGCTGCCCTGGTAGCGCTCTACGGTGTCGATGGTGATGTCGGCCAGTGTGTCGATGCCGTAGGCTGCGATGGCACGGCGCACGGCGGCTATCTGGTTGCGGTAGGGCACGATGATGCCGAGTGTTCGGCGGGGGTCGAAGTTCTCCCTGTATAGATAGTAGGTGTGGGTGGCGAGGGCTGCGATGAGTGCGGCTTCGGCGAGGTTCACCTTGTCGGTAGGGGCAGCCCCGGGGTCAGCGGTGTCAATGAACGCTATGCGGTGGGCGAAGAGGTTTTCGGGTTGAAGGTTGAAAGATGAAAGTTGATAGCTGCTCTCTGACCGACTGTCGCAAAGGCTCTCGTTATTGCTGAGTGGAGCGCACTGCTCGGGCGTGGCTTCGGTGAGCTCGCCGCGGTAGAAGGCCGTGTTGGGAAACTCGGCAATGTCGCGGTGCATGCGGCCTTGGCGGTGCAGCGTGTAGGTGATATGCTCGTCGGTGCCGTAGCGCTTGATCATGCGCTCGAAGAGCGATTCGCGGCAGTCGGTGAGCAGGGCTTCGTGGAGCAACGGGTCGGCGACACGCGACTCCTCGGCCGACTGCTTCACCACGGTGGGCAGTTGCTTGTGGTCGCCGATGAAGACAAAGCGCTCTACGGCACTGTGCCCCCTATGCATGGCGCCGAGGATGCCGAGCAGGTGAGGCTCGAGCAGCTGCGAGGCCTCGTCGATGATGGCGAGGGAGAAGGGCTTCAACGAGAACAGTTCGCTGTGGGCATTAAGCGTCATGGCAGTACCGACGATGATGCGCGACTGCTCGATGTGGCGGTGCACGTCGGCAAGCGTGGTGCTGGTGGCTACTGCGGTGTCGAGCAGGTGGGGGCGGTACTCCTCAGGGCAGGTGTGGGGGCTGCCCACACGGATGAAGTCGAGCTGTGCCGCCACGAGGCGGTCGCATATCTCGTCGACGGCACGGTTGGTGTAGGCGAGCAGCAGGATGGTGCTGTCGGGGGTGGAGGCCAGCTCTTCGCGCAGGATGGACATAAGTCCGAAGGTGGTCTTGCCCGTGCCCGGGGGGCCTACGAGGAGAAACAGTTCGCGGGCTTGCTTGGCACGCAGTGCGAGTGTGTCGAACTCGCCATACTCGCCTTGCAGCGTGAGCGAGGTGTCTACACGCGGCTCGCGGCGCAGTAGCAGCAGGTCGCGCCGCTCGCGGGGCATGGAGAGGAAGGCATGCAGGGCGCGGTAGCACGAGCCGTATGATGCCTCCATGAAATCGTGCTCGATGGCCCACAGGCTGTCTGCATCGCGCAAGAGTACGCGGGCATCGGTCTGCGGAGCGCGGAGCGTGAGGGTCAGCGTGCTCAGTGTCATGGCCGAGAGCACGCAGCGGTATACGATGCGCCGGCGGGCATCGGGTTCGGAGCCTTCGGCATAGGGGTATAGCACCACGATGTCTCCGCATCGGAAGTTGGTCGTCTGCAGGTCGGTGTCCTCGCCGATGGTCAGTGTCAGCTGTTCCACCCGTCCTTCGTGTCCTTGCTTGGGGCTGGCGAGGTGCAGCTGATGGCAGATGTCGCCCTTGGCGAGTTTCTCTTCCAAGGTGTCGTGCCACTTGGCGGCATAGCCGTGCTCGCCCGTGCCGTTGCCCACCTTGCCGTAGAGGTGCTCGCGGCTCACAAACTGCATCATGCGGCAGTAGTAGGCACGCTCCATGGCATCGGCTTCGGCGATGGACGAGAGGGTCTGTGCTATCTGTGGGCGCTGGTAGCGTGTCCATAGGGTAGAGGCTGTGCCTCGCACGTTGAGGTCATCGGCGGTGAGCGAGAGCAGCGGGGCGTAGCCCTCGGCAGAGTATCGGTACTCGGCATGCACGATGTGGTTGCGCAGACGGATGGCCTCGCGCAGCAGCTCCTCGGAGGGGGGCAGGGGAAGCAGGGACTGCCGGTATTTGGAATAGAGGAGGCAGGTACGGGGCGACTGTCCATGGCGCAGTTGCTCTACCACAGCACCGTAGAGCATCATCTGCATGGCGTGCTTGGCCTGCGCTACAGGGATGTCGGGCTGTTGCTGTGGCCATCCACACCGTCCGGCCTTCTGCTCGATGAGCAGCGAGTGGTCGGCTTGCAGGTAGTCGATACGTCCCTGCAGTCCCAGCATCTCGCTGATGAAGGAGGGCTCGAGTATCGCTTCGGTGTCGGGGGCGGTCAGTGTGTGGGTAAACACGCGGTGTATGTTGTCGCGTTGGCTTCGGGCATTGTCGTGAAACGACTCAGACACGCCGGCAGCCAGCAAGGGGAAGGTGTAGCGGCGGAAGAAGTCCATCACGCTGTCGCGATAGGGGCGGCCGTACATGCCGTGCACCTCTTCGTCGAGCAGTTGAGAGGCGAAGTGACCGAGCAGTATGGCCTCGGTATGCACCGAGGGCTTCAAGCGGTTTATCAGGTGGGTGAGGTGCGTGTTGCCGTACGACTCGCAGCAGGCGGCCACGGCCGACACGTCGACTAAATAGTCGGGCTCGAGGATGATGAGGCGCGGGTGGTATACGCCGTCTGTCACCTTATAATCCACGATGTTGACTTGGGAACCCTCCTCAATGAGCAGGGTGAGGTAACGGTGGTCGGCTCCGTCGCTTGTGTACAGGGCTACGGTGACCTCTTCTGCGGCATTGGTGTGCCCGTAGAGGAGGTCGCCCTCGATGCGGTCGGTGTGTATGCGCAGGTATCGGGTCACGCTATCTCAATGGTTAATCCATCATAGGCCAGATGCACATGCTCGGGTAGCCGGGCATCGGTCTCGGCATGCAGTCCTGCCTCGTGGTTCATGTGGATGAGGTAGGTCTCCCTTGCCCCGAGGCGCTGTGCCACGGCTATGGCCTCGTCGATGGTCTGGTGGGTGGCGTGCTTGCGCCACCGCAGGGCACCGATGACCAAGGTGTCTACTCCCATGAGCAGCTGTAGTGTCTCTTCGGGCGCATCGGTCATGTCGGTCACGAAGCCCAGCCGGCCTATGCGGAAGCCGAGGATGGGCAACTTGCCGTGTGTCACCTGTAGCGGCATCACCTCTATCCCCTTGACCGTGAACGGCACGTAAGGCTCTACGGTATGGAAGTGCAGCACCGGCACACCGGGATACAGCACCTCGCGGAAGAAGTAAGGAAGCCGTTCGCGCAGGTGGCGGTGGGTGAGGTCGTCGGTAAAGACGTCGATGTCGCCGAAAAGGCAGAAGGGGCGCAGGTCGTCGATGCCTCCCGTATGGTCGTAATGCTCGTGAGTGAGCAGCACACCGTCGATAGGGCGGAAGGGGATGCCGAGCATCTGTGCACGGAAGTCGGGACCGCAGTCGATGAGTATACGCGCATCATCGGTCTCCACGAGAGCCGATACGCGCAACCGCTTGTCGCGTTCGTCCGTAGAGAGGCATACGGGGCAGGTACACCCTATCTCGGGTACTCCCTTCGAGGTGCCGGTGCCGAGGAAGGTCAGTTTCATGGGGTATGAGTTAATCTTTTGTTTTCATCATTAGCCGTGTCATCCAGAGCGTAACAAAGTGTCTCGCGCAGGGATTTTGCCTGACATGACTGCGAGATGCTTCGCTTTGCTCTGCATGACACGATTATTGTTGTTGTTCAGTCAATAAAGTTCACTTCGGGCGTGATACGTATACCATACTTGTTGTATACATCCTCGCAGATGCGTTCGGCCAGCGTCATCACCTCGCGGCCCGTAGCGCCGCCTAAGTTCACGAGCACCAAGGCCTGGCGGTCGTGTACGGCAGCACGGCCGAGGGCACGGCCCTTCCATCCGGCGCTGTCGATGAGCCAGCCTGCGGGGACCTTCACGCGGGTGTCGTCGATAGGGTAGGAGGGCATGGTGGGGTACTCTGCCTTCAGCGCCTCGTACTGTGTGCGGGGTATCACGGGATTGGTGAAGAAGCTGCCGGCATTGCCCAATACCTTCGGGTCGGGCAGCTTGCTGTCGCGTATGGCCGTCACGGCATTGCGCACGGCCTGTAACGTAGGCTCTCCGTCGGCCTCCACGCGGACACGCAGGTCACCGTAGTCGAGTCGGTAGGTAGGAACCCTATCCAGCCGGTAGGTTACGTGTGTGATGATATACTGCCCGCGCATCTCGGCCTTGAAGACTGAGTCGCGGTAGCCGTAGCGGCACTCCTCGTTGGTGAACGTGCGCAGTGTGCCGTCGAGAGCCATAGCCTCCACACGGTCTATCACATCGCGCACCTCCACTCCGTAGGCTCCGATGTTCTGCACGGCACTGGCACCCACCTCGCCGGGTATGGCACTGAGGTTCTCCACGCCGGCCCATCCTTGTGCCACGCAGTGACCCACAAAGTCATCCCACACGTAGCCCGAGCCTACACGCACCCACAAGTGGTTGTCATCCTCGGCCACCACCTCAAGGTCGCGCAGGGCCGAGTGCATCACGATGCCTCGGTAGTCGCCACCGAAGAGCAGGTTGCTGCCACTGCCGATATGCAGATGGCGGTCGTAGCGGGCAAAGTCGGCCGACAGCACGAACGCTCGCAGCTCGTCCACCGTATCGTACTCGACGAAGAGTGCTGCTCGCACATCCATCCCGAAGGTGTTGTGTGCCAATAAAGAGTAGTTTTCGTATCGTTTCATAGTGAGGGACAAAGATAGTGCAAGCCGAGCGGAAAGCCAAATTTATTTGAGCTTTTCCGAGGCGCAGCCTATCTTCAGCTTGTGCAGCAAGTTAAAGTTGTGCAAGCCGAGCGGAAAAAGCAAGTTTATCCGTGTTTTTCCGAATGTTATCTTTTCCGAATCTTTTTTTTTATATATTTTTGCAAAACGAAAAACATACCGTACCGACCGGATATTATTTATTCCATCAACTATATGAAAATGAAAAAGTTTGTTCTGTCTTTGACGCTATTGATGGCTGTGCTTCTTACAGCTCGCGCTCAGCAAAGTGACTATTATGTGGCACATGGTGCCGATGTGAAGGTAACTCACGCTACTCACTATCCCAAGATGGTGGGCGTGGCCAACGTGCGCGGTGAGGAGCAGAAGCTCGACGGCATCGCCTCGGCACCGGGCTGTGCCGCCTACTTTGACAAGACGGAGACCGTCTTTGATGTGAAAAGCGGCGAGACCATCACTCCGCTCATCTCCATCAACGGTGGTTGGATGCATGGCTATGTGTATGTGGACTGGAACGGTAACAAACAGTTCGACGTGAACCTCGAGGGCGACGGCCCCTACATCAAGGGCGAGGGCAACGAGCTCGTGTGCTGGTCGCTCTACAACAGTGCGGACGGCTCCAGTGGCAATCAGGGCTGGAACAGTGCGGGCCTCTCGGTGAGCGGCGATGTGCTGGCTCCCGGTTCGTTCCGCGTGCCCGAGGGCCTCGAGGCTGGCTCTACCTACCGTATGCGCTACGCCGTGATGTGGAACTGTATCGACCCCACAGGCGACTATGCCAAGTTTGTCAGCGACGGAGCCTCCATCATCGACGTGACGCTGAAGGTCACGGGCGCAGCCAGCGATGAGGAGAAACTGGCATACCCCATCAACGACTATGCCGAGCCTCGCGTGGACGTTACCGTTGACGAGGCAGCCTGGAACGCCCTGCCCGACGGTCTGCAGGCCTCATGGGCTTCGCGCGACGTACATTATAAATTGCATGAGGTACCCGCGATAGAGCAGCAGGATGCAGCCACGCTGCGTGCCTGGAAGGGCGAGCGGGCCAACATACAGGCGGTGCTCTACAGCAAGACCGACCAGGACACCCTTGCCGTGCGCATGACCGAGTGGCAGCGCGGTGGCGTGGCCACAGGCATCACCGAGGCAGCCGAGGCACGCTTCGTGAACTACGTCATTACCGACGACTATGTATACTGTGGCAACCATCCCACCAACCTGCCTACATGGCTCGTAGCCGACGTGATAGACCAGGACAAGCCCCATGCCGTACCTGCCATGGAGACACGCCCCGTATGGTGCACCATCGAGGTGCCACGCGACATCGAGGCAGGCGAGTATACCACCACACTCGAGGTGGTGGACGAGCAGGGCAACGTGGTGAAGACGCTGGCGCTGACCATCGTGGTAGACAGCCGCTCACTGCCCGAGGTGAAGGACCAGAAGTTCCACCTCGACTTCTGGCAGCAGCCCTATGCCGTGAGCCGCTACTACGGCGTGGAGCGCTGGAGCGACGGGCACATAGAGGCCCTGCGCCCCTACCTGCAGGCACTGGGCCGTGCCGGACAGCGCGTGGTGTCGACCATCCTCTTCTATGAGCCGTGGGGCGAGCAGACACACGACCTCTTCGACCCCATGGTGCAGACCGTGAAGAAGACCGACGGCACCTGGGCCTACGACTACACCGTGTTTGACAAATACGTGGAGCTCTGTGCCGAGTGCGGCATCGACAGGTACATCAACTGCTTCTCCATGGTGCCCTGGGACATGAGCTTCCGTTACTGGGACGAGGCGAGCGAGAGCTACAAGACCGTGCAGACCAATACCGCCACCGAGGAGTACCGCGAGCTGTGGACCTCGTTCCTCACCGCCTTCAAGGCACACCTCGTGGAGAAGGGCTGGTTTGAGAAGACCAATATCGCCCTCGACGAGCGTGCCGAGGCCGACATGCTCAACGCCTACGCCATCGCTGGTGACTTGGGCTTCAACATGGCTTTGGCGGGCAACTACCACAACTCGCTGTGCGACAAGTTCCGCGACCTCTGCGTGCAGCTCGGCCAGGAGGGCCGCTTCACCGCTGCCCAGCTTGCCGACCGCAAGGCACGCGGATGGGTGAGCACCTACTACACCAGCTGCGCCAATGCCGAGCCCAACATCTACTCTAACTCATACCCTGCCGAGGCGGCCTACCTACCCATCTATGCTGCCAAGATGAACCTCGACGGCTACCTGCACTGGGCATGGATCAACTGGGACGAGCACCCCTTGACCGACAGCCGCTTCCGCAAGTTCGGCTCGGGCGACACCTACTGCTACTACCCCGGCAACCGCTCCAGCATCCGATTCGAGCGACTCATCGAGGGCATACACCAGTATGAGAAGATACAGATTCTGCGCGAGGAGTACAAGGACGATGCCGACATGCTCTACAAACTGAATACGCTGCTCGGCCGCTTCAACAGCTCCACCATGGCTGGCACCCAGTGCGCGGCCCTCGTCAACGACCTCGAGGCCTTCCTCAATGGCGAGGAGGTTGCCATCCCCGAGCCCCCCCACCATTGCCACGGGCTATTACCACCTGGCCAGCAAGGCTACCGGCCGCCACGAGCACCTCTACAACAATGCACTGCTCTCGGGTAACGGCAACCGTATCACCCTGCAGGCCGATACCAAGGTGACCGCCAACAGCGGTATCTGGCACATTACCTCGCTGGGCGGTGGCAAGGTAGGCATCAAGAACGGCGACGGCAATCCCATAGTGGCAGGCAGCAACGGTGCCGGCATCATGGGTTCCTACACCGAGCTCACCATTGGCACCGTCAAAGAGGATGGAAACAACAGTTGGTACTTCTTCGAGGAGGCGCTCAACTGCTCCAACAACTCCTATAAGATAGGCAACGTCAACCACCTCACCCTCTGGGCTGCAGGCGGCTCGGGTGCCGACGACAACTTGTGGCGCGTAGAGCCCGTGAGCGTAGAGGGTAAGACCATCTACGACGTAGTCATCGAGGATAATGCCGACGGCTATGTCGCTTATGACAACGGTACTACCGTGCAGAACGCCTTCGACGGCGGCTTTTTCATCACCGACGGAGTCATCACCGAGGCGCAGCTCTCGGCCGGCATCGTGGGCAACGAACTCAAGGGAGAGCCCGTCATCACCATCGAGGGCACCACAATCAAAGTGAGTGGTATCAAGCCCCTCATCGTGAAGCAGGACCTCTACAACACCTCGAAGGGCGACGGCAAGGTGCCCCCCTACCGTATTCCCGGCATCACCACAGCCTATAACGGTCGCCTCATCACCGCAGCCGCACGCTTAGTGTGCGGTACCGACCCCGGCTACGGACAGGTCGACGTGGTGTGCCGCACCAGTGACGACCATGGCGACACGTGGAGCGACATGATCGTAGTCGCCGTGGGCAACGGCAAGACCTCGGCTACCGAGAACTACTTTGAGACCGCCTTCGGTGACCCCGCTATCGTGGCCGACCGTACCAGCAGCGAGGTCCTCATCATCGCCGTAGCCGGATGCACCGTTTACGGCAACGGCCACACCACACGCCAGAACCCTAACCTGATAGCCACCATCCACAGTACCGACAATGGCGACACTTGGGACACGCCCGTCAACGTCACCGAGGCCATCTACAGCCTCTTCGATAGCGGAACCCCATGCAGGCAGCCTTCGTGGGCGGCGGTAAGGTGTTCCAGAGTCGCATCGTGAAGAAAGACAAGTACTACCGCCTCTATGCCGCCATGTGTGCCCGTCCCAACGGCAACCGCGTCATCTACTCCGATGACTTCGGACGTACATGGCACGCGCTGGGTGGCGCATCAGCCCTTCCCGCTCCCGGTGGCGATGAACCCAAGTGCGAGGAACTGCCCGACGGCCGTGTTATTCTCTCGAGCCGTGTAGGAGGAGGCCGTATCTATAATATTTACACCTATAGCAATACCGAAACCGGTGAAGGTTCATGGGGAACCAGCGTGAAGAGTTCCTTCGAGGGCTCAGGCAAGACTCCCGGTGGCAACTCTACCAATGGTGAAATCCTCATCGTACCCGTACAGCGCAACAGCGACCAGAAGGAGATGTACCTCGCCCTACAGTCGCTCCCCACAGGTGGTGGTCGTAGCCATGTGGGTATCTTCTACAAGGAACTCACCGACATGACCGACATCAATACCGTAGCCAACTTCGCTACCGACTGGAACGGCTTCTATCTCGTTACCGACAAGTCTTCGGCATACAGTTCTATGGATCTGCAGGCCGACGACCGCATCGGATTCATTTACGAAGAGACCCTCACCGGATTCGGCCGCGTGCCCAATCCCGTATCCACCAGCTTCCCCACTGGTGAGGGTACACACAACTTCGACGGATTCGACAATATCTACGTAGCCTACAGCCTCGAACACCTCACCGGCGGAGCCTACAGCATCAAGCGCGATGTAGACCGTCGTGAATACTTACGCAACTACTTCACCGCACTCACCGCCGATGCCACCGACGAGGTGAAGGCACAGGTGAACGCAGCCCTCGATGCGCTGAACGCTCAGCCCACCACCGCCGAGGTAGATGCCATCTATGCGCTGCTCACCGATATCGCAGGAGGAGAGGAGGAGGAAGTTGTGCTCCCTTTTACTCCCAGCACCACCGATAAGGAGGTGTGGTGCTATATCCGATACAAAGAGCAAGGACGCAACAATCCTACCTTGCCCAACGGCGCTTGGGGCTACCTTACCGACGAACTGAAGTTCACCGACACCAAGGTCAAGAGCGATGCACAGCAGTGGAAGTTTGTGGAGGCCGATGACAATACCTATCATATCGTGAGCAAGACCGGCAAGTATATCGTACCCTCTACCACCATCACTTCCGTCACTACGGCTCCCGACAAGGGCTGGACGTTCGACAAGGCCGATGCCGAAGGCACCTATGTCATCTATAATGCTGCTACTACGGCGCAGATGCATGCCAACAAGGATACCCGTCTCATCAGTTGGGGCTACAACACCAACGGTACCGGCCCACGTAAGGATGATGCCGGCTGCCAGTTCGAGTTCGTAGCAGCCGACAATGGCACCGGTATCTATACTCCCGATATGGGGCAAGCCGGTGACGTTGTATTCTACGACCTTCAGGGTCGTCGCGTGCAGGCTCCCACTAAGGGTATCTATATCGTGAATGGTAAAAAGACTATAGTTCGGTAAGAGTCGCAACAAATTTGATTATAAGAAGCACTGTCTTCCTTGGGGACAGTGC
The DNA here is from genome assembly GCA_017517925.1 of Bacteroidaceae bacterium. Taxonomy (GTDB): domain Bacteria; phylum Bacteroidota; class Bacteroidia; order Bacteroidales; family Bacteroidaceae; genus UBA1189. The sequence continues at coordinate 18,303 of JAFWXS010000062.1, forward strand.
TCTTTTTGTGACTTTTTTGTATGGAAATAGGGCAAGAAGAGAGTCATAACGATTAAATCCGAGCCTTATTGTGTTAAAAACGGGCAAAAATCTTGCATGATAACAAAATTATGCTTTCCTTTGCCAACGAAAACCTTGTGTAATTATTGCAAACAGGGTATAAAATAGATTTATTAACACGCAAAAACGGACGCCTATCGAAACACTCTTACTCTAAAACAAAAAGTAAGCAGTAATGGAACAGTTGAATCAGTTCACCGACGATATGTTGGTGACCCGTTATTCAGAAGGTGATAACAAGGCGTTTGATGAGTTGCTCTCCCGCTATCAGAGCAAACTTTTCAATTACATATATTTCATCGTACGTAATCAGGAGATGGCTGAAGACATCTTCCAAGAGACCTTTGTTAAGGCTATTACTACCATCCAGCAAGGTCGTTATACCGCCAGCGGAAAGTTTGGAGCATGGCTCACACGCATTGCACACAATATGATTATCGATGGTTTCCGACAGGAACGCAACGAGAACACCATCTCGAACGATGAGACCGAGGTAGACCTCTTCAACGATGCCGACCTGTGCGATGACAACATCGAGATGCAGATGATGAACGAGCAAACCCTCGCCGACGTGCGTCGCCTCGTGGATGCTCTGCCCGACAATCAGCGAGAGGTGGTATACATGCGTTTCTATCAAGATCTCAGTTTTAAGGAAATTGCCGACATCACGGGCGTAAGCATCAATACGGCTCTCGGCCGCATGCGCTATGCATTACTTAATATGCGCCGCATAGCTGAGGAGAAGCATATTGTGCTGGAGATGTATTAAAAGATACGTTAAAATAACACTCTTGTATAATAAAAGGCGGTGGCGTTGCGTTATCTATACATAACGATACCAAAAAGACGCTGCCTATGAAGAAAAGTTTTACCTCTCTTTCCAATACGGAGTTTGCTGCATTGGTTCGCAAGGCTGTCCGCCAAGAAAAGTCGGTGGAACCCAAGGAGTCGACTTTGCAGTTCCTGAAGAATCTGGCACGCAACTACAGGGCTGGCGAATGTATGCCCGAAGGCTTGCAGGGCTATGTGCTGAGCTGAAATGCGATATTCTAACATTTGTTTGCAATAAAAACGGTGTGGATGTTTGTTTTGTCCATGCGGTTGTAGTATTTTTGCACACCAAAAACAATGTTGATATGAAGCATCTGATAGCCCCCTCTCTCTTATCGGCAGATTTCTCGCATCTGGCACAAGATATTGATATGATAAACCGTAGTGAGGCCGACTGGCTCCACTTGGACATTATGGATGGCGTGTTCGTGCCGAACATATCGTTCGGCTTCCCCATATTGCAGCATGTGGCACAGTTGTGCACCAAGCCTTTGGATGTGCACCTGATGATTGTGCAACCTGAGAAGTTTATTCCTGAGGTGAAGGCACTGGGCGCTATGATGATGAATGTCCACTACGAGACCTGCACCCATCTGCACAAGGTTATAGGTGCCATCCACGATGCAGGGATGAAGGCGGGCGTGACGCTCAATCCAGCCACTCCCGTGTGTCTGCTTGCCGATGTCATCCGTGATGTGGATATGGTGTTGCTCATGGCTGTGAATCCGGGTTTCGGAGGACAGAAATTCATTGAACATACTATTTATAAGGTGCACGAAGTGCGCGAACTCATCGCGAAAACAGGCTCAAAGGCTCTGATTGAAGTGGATGGCGGCGTCAACCTCGATACCGGTCGACGTCTTGTGGAGGCTGGTGCCGATGTATTGGTGGCTGGCAATGCCGTATTCAAAGCCGCAGACCGTGAAGCTATGATACATAAGCTGAAAAGCCTGTAACTTCTCTGATTTTCTGTCAACTATCTTTAATCACTTATGATTATGGCAGCAATAGGTGACAGCATACAGCGTTACCCGTTGCTGCGTTTGCTTCTACCCTATATTGCAGGTATAGTGGTGGCCGATGTGCTGTGGCCCTATATCGCCGGTTGGTGGTTTTATGGCATAGGTGCGTGTGTGGTGTTGCTACTTTTCATAAGTGTGTTAGGTGTTTCGCGGCACAGGGTATGGGTGTCGGGATTAGCGGTCTCTCTATTCTTTTTCTTGTTGGGTGAACTTGGAAGTAGCTTGTCGAGAATGCATACACAATATACATGGCCATCTCGGAAGGCGGTATATGAGGCACGTGTAGTAGATACACCACAGCGTAGGGCACGCAGTATGCTGTGCGAGATGGAGGTGGATGCAGTGCTCGACTCTGCCGCTTGGCATAGGGTGGGGCGCAAGGTTCTGGCGTATATGCAGCCTACGGCAGCGGCCGACTCGCTGAAGGTGGGTGATAGGATCTGTTTCAGGGGACGGGTGAGGACACCGAAGAATTTTTCCGATAATTTGGCTTTCGACTATGCCCGTTATGTCACCTTGCAGGGTGCTGCAGGTACGGTATATCTGCCTGAGGAGGATTGGCACAGGACTGGTGAGGACTCGCTCAGCTTGCGTGAGCGTATGCTACGCTTGCGCCATATGTTGCACAAGGAGTACATGCGTCTCGCTTTTGAAGGTGATGCCCTCGGTGTTCTCTCTGCCTTGACCTTGGGCGATAGGAGCGGACTCAGCGAAGAGGTGCGGGCTGCTTATGCCGATGCCGGGGTCGCTCATGTGCTGGCCTTGTCGGGCTTGCATGTAGGGGTTATCTATGCGATGTTGGCTTTTCTGATGCGAGGCGTGCTGCGCCGCCGTGAACTGCGATGGCTGCGCGAGATACTCACCATTGCTGTACTGTGGCTCTTTGCATTGATGGTGGGCATGTCGGCCTCGGTGGTACGTGCTGTCACCATGTGTACGCTATATATCCTGTCGCGATGGGTGAGTGGTGAGAGCAACTCTATCAATGTGCTTTCGCTCGCTGCTTTGCTGATGCTCTTTGTGCATCCGCTCTACCTCTTCGATGTGGGTTTCCAGCTCTCGTTCATGGCTATGACTGCTATCCTGTGGCTCGAGCCTCATTTGGAGGTGCTCTTTCACCGCAGTTCACTCCATCCTATACTTGCCTATTTTGTCGGTGTGGTGTGTATGTCGCTTGCTGCCCAGCTTGGCACCTTTCCGCTGACGCTGTATCACTTCGGCACCTTCCCTACCTATTTCTTGGTGACCAATCTCGTAGTCATCCCTTATTTATATGTGGTGCTGATGCTCTGCGTAGCGTGGTGGACATCGGCTATTGTTGGTTTTCCTTGGGCAACAGCCTTGGGACATGGTGTGCAGCTATTGGTAGATTGGATGAACGACTTTCTTGCCTGGATAGGCCATTGGCCTGGTGCGTTGCTCCATGTGGAGGACTATAATGCCCTGGCCGTGCTCTTCACCTATCTTTTCATTCTTTTCACGGGGGTTTTCCTTGTCAAACGCTGGCCACGTGGCATTGTGCTGGCCTTGGCCTCGCTGCTTGGCCTGTTGCTGCAGTTTCTATTCTGATATTTATAGGGGTGAGGAAGGTCTTTCGAACAATTCTTCTTTTTGCTTGTTGCACTCAGTACCTTTATCATAACCTAACCTTAAATCATAACGTATATGAGCAAGAGAATCGTAGTAATAGGCAGTTGCAATACCGATATGGTAATCAACATGGAGCGTCTCCCGTTGCCGGGCGAGACGCTGCTGGGCGGTAAGTTCTTCATGAATCCCGGTGGCAAGGGGGCCAATCAGGCCGTGGCGGCAGCGCGATTGGGCGGTAAGGTGACCTTCATTGCCAAGGTGGGCAACGACCCCTTCGGTATACGCTCCGTTGACCAGTACAAGGCCGAGGGTATCGCCACGAAGCATGTTCTCGTCGATAAGGAGCAACCCTCGGGCGTGGCGCTCATCCTCGTCGATGCCCACGGTGAGAACTCCATCGCTGTAGCTTCGGGAGCCAATGCGCACCTCACACCCAAGGACATCGACCATGCCCAAGGCACCATCGAGGAGGGCGACATACTGTTGATGCAGTTGGAGACACCTATCGAGACCGTAGAGCATGCCGCGCAGATTGCCAAGCAGGCGGGTCGTAAGGTGATACTCAATCCTGCTCCGGCACATCCCCTGCCCGAGTCGCTCTTGCGGTGTCTCTACATGCTCATTGCCAACGAGACGGAGGCCGAGTATATCTCGGGTACGCAGATTACCGATATGGACAGTGTGGCGCGTGCGGCCGACATCATCTGCAGCAAAGGGGTGGAGAACGTAGTCATCACTCTCGGCTCTAAAGGAGCGTTCATCAAGGAGAAGACGACCTACCATCAGGTGCCAGCCCTCAAGGTGAAGGCCGTAGATGCTACGGCAGCCGGCGACACCTTCTGCGGAGCCGTGTGTGTAGCCTTGGCCGAGGGGAAGAGCATCACCGGAGCCGTGGAGTTTGCCTGCCGTGCGGCGGCAGTCACCGTCACTCGTATGGGGGCACAGTCATCACTGCCATTCCGAAAGGAAGTGGAGGAATGAGGCATATCGTGTCATCCTGAGCGTAGCGAAGGATCTCGCCAGGAATCTGACCAGGATACTTTGCGAGATGCTTCACTCCGTTCAGCATGACACAAAAAAATAATAACCCTTAACCTATAAAGTCATGTTTATCGTTAACAATTATCTGTTGGCCGTGGTGCTCTGCTTCGTCACCATGCTCTGCTGGGGCTCGTGGGCCAACACACAGAAACTGGCCGGGAAGACCTGGCGCTACGAACTGTTCTATTGGGACTACGTCATCGGTATCCTGCTCTTCTCCATTGTCTTGGGACTCACGTTGGGCAGTACGGGTGATGCAGGTCGCAGTTTCATCACCGACCTCAAGCAGATTACGCCGGGCAATTATGCGAGTGCATTGATTGGTGGTGCCGTGTTCAATATCGGTAACATCCTGCTCTCGGCTGCCGTATCCCTCTCGGGTATGACCGTTGCCTTCCCCTTGGGTGTAGGCATAGCCTTGGTGTTAGGTGTTATCGTCAACTACATTGGCGAGCCTAAGGGCGACCCCATGTTGCTTTTTCTCGGTGTGGCCTTGGTCGTTGTGGCCATTGTGCTCAATGCCGTGGCCTCGGGCAAGGTGCAGCGCAGCAATGCCAATAGCAGCAACAAGGGCGTATGGATAGCCATCCTTGCCGGTGTGCTCATGTCGTTCTTCTATCGCTTTGTGGCAGCCGCCATGGACCTGAACAACTTTGAGTCGCCCACTCCGGGCATGGCTACGCCCTATTCGGCCTTCTTCATCTTTGCCGTGGGTATCTTCCTCAGTAACTTTATCTTCAACACGATCGTGATGCGACGTCCCTTCGAGGGAAGGCCCGTCACCTATGCCCAATACTTCCGTGGCAGCATGAGTACCCACATGGTAGGTATCCTCGGTGGTGTCATCTGGGGCTTGGGTACAGCACTCAGCTATATCGCGGCCGGTAAGGCCGGTGCTGCCATCTCCTATGCCTTAGGGCAAGGCGCGCCTATGGTGGCTGCGCTATGGGGTATCTTCGTGTGGAGGGAGTTCAAGGGAGCACCCCGTTCGGTAGGTTGGCTCTTGATGCTGATGTTCATCTTCTTCCTCTCCGGCCTCGGGGCCATTATCCTCTCGGGAGCAAACTGACGGATACACTGCAGTATCTATATAGCGAAACTCCAGTCTCAGTACAGTGAGACTGGAGTTTCTGCATAGTGGGACTGGAGTTTCAGTACAGTGAGACTCGAGTCTCTACATGCTGAAATGATTTGGTACTTGCAACGCCTTGTAATACAGTACGCTGCAATTTTTTTTCTTGAATATCTCTTTGGCTGTCTGCTGTATCTCTTCGGCCGTTACGCTACAGTAGCGGGCAAGTTCGTCAGACAGCTCTCGGTCTTGTCCTATGAGTTCCATCTGTGCGATGGCGATGGCACGGTTAAGGTAGTTGATATTGTTGAATGTGCGCTCCGACTCCGAGCGGTTGCGTGCTTTGTTGAGTTCTTCGCTTGCTACGGCAGCCTGCTTCAGCTGTTTCAGCTCTTCCCACACGGCTTGCTCGGCTTGCTCCAAAGTGGTGCCTTCGGTGAGGCGTCCCATGATGAAGAGGAGGCCTGCATCCATGCTGCCTTGTATGTAGGCGTCGATGGAGGTAAACAGTTTGCGGGTGTGAATGAGGTGGCGTATCAGTCGGCTCGACTGGCCTGCCGAGAGGAGGTCGGTGATGAGGTCGCACACGTGATACTCGCGGCTCCTGTGGTTGGCCATGTGAAAGGCCATCACGAGCATGTCGGCCGGCACGTTGCGGTACACGGTCTTGCGGTGTAGGCGTGCTTGGGGAGGCTCGATACCTCCTTTCGCGGGACAATCGGAATTAGCGTTCTCCAATGGGCCGAACCACTTCTCGGCCAGTCGCACCACTTCGTCAAACGCAATGCCGCCCACCACGGAGAGTATGGCGTTCGAGGGGCGGTAGTGGCGGCGGTAGAAGTCCATCACGGTAGCGAGCGTGGCTTGCTCGATATGTTCGGGACAGATGCCTATCGTAGGCCAACGGTAAGGGTGCACCTTGTAGGCCAATGGGCGTATGAGGTGCTGCACGTCGCCGTAGGGGAGGTTGAGATGGCGTTGCTTGAACTCTTCGATGACCACCCCCTTCTGCACCTCTACGTTCTGCCCGGTGAGAGCAAGGCCGGTCATGCGGTCAGATTCCAACCAGAAAGCGGTTTCCACATTGCCACGAGGCACGGTGATGTAGTAGTTGGTGAAGTCGTTGTTTGTCCAGGCGTTGTTCTCGCCTCCGGCAAGCTGTACGTGGGCGTCGTAGTCGGGGATATTGACCGAGCCTTCGAACATCAGATGCTCTAACAGGTGAGCATATCCTGTGTGCTCGGGATCTTCGTGCCGTGCACCTACGTCATAGAGGACGTTCACCGCCACCATCTGTGTGGTGGGGTCTTCATGATGAACAATGCGCAATCCGTTGGAGAGAGTGTGACGGTTCATTCTTAATTATGCTGGATTTCTCTTACACGTTTGATGACTACGGCGTCGATAGGCCGTAGACGCCCGTCTACGGCACGTTTCTCTATTCTTGTAAGTACGTCGAGTCCTTCGATGATTTCGCCAAATACGGTATAGTAGCCGTCGAGGTCAGCAGCACCACCCACCGTTGTATACTGTGTCTTTTGCTCCTTGGAATAATGGAACTGCTTGCGCGTAGCCATCACCTTATCGGTCTCGGCAGTTATCTTTTTCTTCAATTCACGTATTTTAGGCATATTACGCTTCTGGTCCTTGGCATATTCCTTGAGTTGGTTGGCATAAGGGGGGGTGTGCGTGATAGAGTCGAAAACCTCCTTGCGCAACTCCTTATTGTACTTATCTTCAGCGTTGAAGAGTTTCGTGTCGTTATACTTGAAGCCCGTGACGAAATAGAAATGTCCGCCCGAGGATTTTTCCATCTTGTAATAGCTTGCCATGGCCAAGGCTCCACGCTTGTGGTAGAACTTTTCGGGTTGTATCTCTTCGGGGATAGTGTAGTCTACATCGTTCTCGCCCAGGGGGGTCTCGCGTGTTGCCCCTTTTGACTTGGGGTCACCAGCTTGGACGGTGAAGTTATTCTGTATACGGAAGAACTGCTGGTTGTCGTAGTACCCCTTACGTGCCAGTTTTACGAAATTGTGGCGGTGCAGGGGGGTCTCGCGATAGAGTTTCAGGGTGATGTTACCTTCGCTGGTTTCCATCAGTAGGTATTGGTCGGCATCCACGATGACGGTGTCAGTATCTTCGGGCTCGGAAACTGGAGTTCCTTTTTGGGAGTTTTGGCAAGCACTGAGCATGAGTGTTGCGGCAAAGAATAATAGGAGCTTTTTCATAAATGTAATGATTGGTTCGTTTCGGTACAAATGTACTAAACTTTATTGACATTGGCAAAATACTTCCATAGTGGGGCTGCCATTAGGGCTTGGCGTATCTCGTCATTTACGAGCAGAGCCTTGACTTCTTTCTCTGTAAGCAGGTGTACGGTGATGTCTTCGGTCTCTTCGAGTTGTTGGGTCGACATAAGTTCTACATTGGTGGCGAGGTAGCAGTAGGTGAGGTTGGTTGTTGTGCTGGGATTGGCACTGATGGTCATCCATAGTTGCCATTCGCCTCCACCGTACCCAGTTTCCTCAAGCAGTTCACGTCGTGCGCTGTCTATCGGATCTTCTCCCTCTTCGCTCACTCCGGCACAAAGTTCATAGCGTGTCTCGCCTAATCCGTGGCGATATTGGCGTATCATGACAAATTCACCCTTTCGAGTGATAGCGATGACATTCACCCAATCAGGGTATTCCAGGATATAAAACTCAGGATTCTCAACTCCTGTTGGCAGTCTGACATGGTCGCGTCGTGCTGTGAGCCATGGTCGGCGTATCAGATACTCAGAGGAGATAAATTCCCATTTCCGTTCATCATTCATTTCCATAATCTATGTTGTTATAGTCTTTTGTTGTTGGCGTTTCTTATATAGCTGGTACGAGTTGAAGATGTTGTGCCATACACTATAAAATCCTCCGGCAATGGCGGTGACTGGGGTGAGGAAGGTGTAGGCCATCCAGATGGCGAAGACGGTATTCTTCTGCCCGATGGCTTGTCCGGCAGCGATATGGTCATTTGACGGGTGTCCGATGTGGCGTCCTATGGTGAACTGTAGCCAGCAGCAGATGAGTGTCACTACAGCAATTCCAACTAACGAGGTGAGAGGCACATGGCTGTGCATGATAGAGCGTGTGGTGACAGCTATCGCCATGGTCAAGGCGATTGTCCATAGGTAGAATGCCGCATCGCCCGTATTCTGTAGGCGTTGGGCAAGACGGGGCATAGTGTAGCGTATGCCCCATGCCAACAGCAGTGGGCAGATGAGTGTGGGGAATACCTGTCGTATAATCAGGATAGATGTGCCCATGAAGGTTTGTCCCTCCTGCGGATTGACCAACGGTACAATCAGGGGAATAAACAGTGCCGCGGCTAAGTTGATGAGAAGGATATAGGTGATGAGGTGAGCGGCATGCCCCCCGAGCTTGGCGCATACGACTGCAGCAGCACAGGCTGTGGGGCAGATAAAGCATATCATGGCACTCTCGATGAGCAACCTGCACGACAGGTCGGGGATAAGGATGATTACTCCGGCACAGAGTGCAAAGGTGCTGACCTGTACGAGCAGCAGGGTGGCGTGCCAGCGGCAGGGCTTGAGTTCTGTGGGCTTGATTTTGCAGAAGGTGAGGAACAGCATGCCGAAGATAAGCGTTGGCTGCAGTATAGCGATGGCCTCATTGACGAAATGCCGGGTACCTTTGAGACAGGGGATACTGGTGTAGACGAAGTAGAGAACTACGCCTAAGAACATAGAGATGGGCAATGCCCAGTTCTTATAGAAGCGGAGGAGTGCTTTCAGCATGAGTGGGATAGGGAGCTATATATAACGCCTCTGTCATCCTGAACGGAGTGAAGGGGCCCTTGCAGTAAATCGCGAGATTGCTTTTCCTTCACGGCCAGCGAACACGTATCTTCGCTGTGTTCAGAATGACAGAGACTCTGTTTCTGTAGCTTAAGTTTATGTGTCTTATCGCTTCTTGTACTCGCTCAGGCCCTCTTCGAGGAACTTGATGTAGGCGTCGATGTCTTCATCGTATGAGCGCGGTGTGTTGAGCGGGTGGCCCTCATTGTCGAGCAATACGTAGAAGGGCTGTGCGTTGGCACCGAACTTGGTACGCTGCAGGTAGCTCCACTTGTCGCCGATGCTGCGCAGCACCACCTCCTTGCCGTTCTCGGTGAGGCGGATGGGTTCGGCGAGCGGAGTCTTGTCGTCCACGTAGAGGCTGATGAGCACGTAGTCGTTGTTGATGAGGTCGAGTACCTTGTCATCGGCCAGTACCGACTGCTCCATCTCGCGGCAGTTGACGCAGCCGTAACCGCTGAAGTCGAGCATCACGGGCTTCTTCTCCTGACGGGCAATGGCCATGCCCTGGTCATAGTCCATCGACTGCGGATGCAGCTCCTGCTCGTAGAGGTTGAAGTCCTGCGTGCTCATA
>JAFWXS010000063.1 GCA_017517925.1 Bacteroidaceae bacterium
ACTGCTTATCGTGCGGCCCAATATCTGCACCAACTGGCGCAGTTCGGTATAGTGTTCTTGCACACGACGCTCGTTCACGGCATAGCCCTTTACGAGATATTGCTTCAGTACGCGGTTGGCCCATTGGCGGAATTGTACGCCGCGCTTAGAATTGACTCGATAGCCTACAGAAATTATCATGTCAAGATTGAAGTAGGGAATTGTACGTGTGACACTTCTTTTACCTTCAATTTGAACTTGTGCAATTTTTGCACAGGTTGCTTCTCGTTCTAATTCCTCAGTCTTATAAATATTGTTGATGTGGCGCACAATTGATGTCCTATCAGTATTGAACAACTCGGCCATCTGCGCTTGTGTAAGCCACACCGTTTCATTTTCCATGCGGACATCTATCTGTGTCTGTCCGTCTTCGGTTTGGTAGATGATTATCTCGTTTGTCATACCTCGCAAAATATATGCAAAGATACGAACAAACGAGCGAGAAATATCAAGCTTGCTTAGATATTTTTCAAAGCGAGTGCAGTATATCTTCGCTGTTTACTGCAAAGATAATGATATTTCCGTAACTGCAAGTTTGCGCCTGTCATTAATCTGTGACTTTGTTTGCTTGCGTTATAATCCCTTCTCCTTGCCCTCTTCCCGCCCAATCCCCAAGGCGGGCGAAAAGAACGCAGCCATGAGGCATTAGGAAAATGCAGGAAGTAAGCGAAACGTGAGTTTTTGAGTTTATAAGTTTTTGAGTTGGGCAAGTCTATACTTCCAATTTCTGCACCGTGTAAGCAAATCAAAGAAATTGCCTTACAAATTGCTACGGATTTTTTTGTACGGGATTTACAGGTGTTTCGGTTAGTGAAACCTTACATTACCCGTCAAAGCGGATACTAACGGTGCCGATGACAGGACTTAAACCTGTATCTTCCATTCCATTCAACGCGTTTGGGGAATGAGTGTTCTGTATTGAACTACATCGGCCAGACAGTGGAAAAAAGACATTATCGCTGCAAAGGTAGGGATATGTGGCCAAAGGGGAATTGCAATTTTGAGCACAGAAATGTTCAAAATCTCCTCTTTAAGAATCTTTATGAATCGTACAGAAATGTCAACGGTTACAAAAAAACGAAGCACAAGACAAGGAAGCACGGCGGATTTATAGTTTTTTAGCATTGCGAAGCAAAGCTATATAGCGGAAGTTTCGTACATTTGTCGCAAGAAAGTTGTTCCGAACTTCGCTTTCACACATTGCTATGGAGAAACTTCGCGACAATATCGAGCACATCGACGTGGCACGACTCATCGCCGAGGGCGGTGGCAAGGACTTCCTCATCAACCTCGACCTGCACCTGCCGCGCAAGGAAGGTACCAACCTGCTCCTTAAGGGGGGCTTCATCATCATCCTCTGCAAAGGCAACGGTGGGCGTGTGGTCATCAACGGTAAGGAGTACCGGGTGGAGGGAAACAACGTCATCGTGCTCTCCGAGAACCAGCTCATCAACTACATAGAGCCGGGACTGCTCACCGAGAACAACATCATAGCCCTGTTGCCCGAGTATATCCTGCGGCTGCCCTCGCCCGTGGACACCAACTTTTTCGGCTACTCGCGCTACCGGGCAGTGATCACGCTCACCGATGCCAAGTTTGACGACCTGTACAGCTACTACCGCTTCATCCATAAGGAGATGAACGAGGAAGGGCGCTACCAGCGCGAGATTGTGAGCGCCATCTTCAGTGCCCTCATACTGGAGATACTGGGCGAATATGAGCGCATCTATCACCTGCAGCCCGACATGACCATCCGCCACGAGAGTCTCAGCGACCGCTTCTTCCGCCTGCTGGCACTGCACTTCCGTGAGGAGCACACCGTACACTACTATGCCGACCGACTGAACCTCACACCCAAATACCTCTCCACAGCCATCAAGCGCATCACGGGGCGGCCTATCCTGGACTGGATACACGAAGCGCTGCTCATCGAGGCAGCCATGCTACTGCGCACCACCGATCTCACCGTGCTGGAGATTGCCGACCGCCTATGTTTTTCCAGCCCCTCGGCTTTCGTGCAGTTCTTCAAGAAGCATACGGGGACAACTCCGAAGCGGCTCTAACTTCCAGCGCCCTCTCCGCGTCCGCCTATCGGCCTATGCATTGCTTCCCGAGTTTACTTGAAGCTATCGGAGCAAGCACTATCCCTATCATCACTTTAACAAAGATTAACCTTGCTGTTACCCATTGTAATACAGTTGATTATAATGCATATGCTGCTGCATAATACTATATTGTGAGGGTCACAACCAATTGTTTTTTTTACCTAACTTTGCTTAGTACAAAAGAGGTAAAGATAAAGCTTTGGTATCGTCCAACGTGGCGATATTGACAACACAATATTCTTTATTTATTAAAAACAACGTAACACTATGTCTAAGACAGCACAAACATTGATTGACAAGGCCACGAGCCTTGCTGAAGGAGTGAAGAGAAACATGGCCAAGGTACAGCATCTGGGCATCGACTATGGCTACATCGCCCGTCTCGAAGCTGAGATGGATGCCTTACGTGCCACCGACCGCGCTGTAGAGGAGGCTGCCGTCCACATCGCCGAGCTTCGCGCCCGCAACAACGAGGCCATACGCCTCCTGCGCGACGACGTGCAGAACGCCAAGAAAGCTATCAAAGGTAACTACGACAAGGCCGACTGGTACAATCTGGGCATTACTGACAAGCAGTAGCACCCTGCCTACAGCAACTTCTTGGCAACGACAAGCCGCAGAGCACATGATGCCCTGCGGCTTTGTCGTATCAGTCGACTTGCTATGGCCATTTATTGTCGTCATACCTCACTTCTCCAAATCCTCCACAAAGAGCAGCAGGCGGTTCACCACGTTGACCTCGCTGACGTTGCTGTCAAAATCGAGCGAGAGCAGGTTGAGCTCGGGGAGGTAACGCTTGAGCTTGTTTTCCACACCGCGGCATACGATATGGTTGGCTATGCAGCCGAAGGGCTGCAGGCTCACCACGTGGGTGGCACCACTGCGCACGGCACTGATGACCTCGGCGGGGAGTAGCCACCCCTCGCCAAACTGGGTGTTGAGGTTGATGACGTGGCTGGCCTCACGGGCAATGTCGAAGATGTCGTGGAAGGGCTGGTAGTAGCGGAAGGGGGCACATAGCTTGTCGACACGGCGCATCTGTCGGCGGATGTAGCTGTAGGCCCAACGATAGAGCGTGGTGGTGATGGTGGAGGTGTCGATGAGGGCTTCGCGGCGTGCCTCCTTGTTGACGAAGGTCTCGAGGAAGAACTCGGTCATCAGCGGGGGTAGCACCTCAATGCCACGTTCTACGAGCCAGTCGGTGACGCCGCGCTGGGCATAGGGGTGAAACTTGAGCAAGATCTCGCCCACGACACCCACCTTGGGGCAGTGCTTGTCGGCGCAGAGGGTGTCGAAGTCGCGTGCAGCCTCACCAATCGTAGCATAGAGGCGGTCGGGGTTGTTGTGCTCCACGGCCTTGCCCAGCAGGGCGATGTGGCGGTCGCGCAGGCGTGCCGCCTCACCGGGTGTCTGCTCGCGCACCACGGCAGAGTAGTACATCTTGGCAATGGCATCGCTGCATAGCACGGCGGCGATAGCTACGCGGATGACCTTCATCCAGGGGATGGTGAAGCCCGGCTGCTCGTTACCCAGGTCGCCTCCGAGCGAGAAGGAGATCACGGGCACCTCTTCGAGGCCCATCTGTACGAGGGCGTTCTTGATCAGGGGTATGTAGTTGCTGGCACGGCACTGTCCGCCCGTCTGCGACATGGCCACAGCTGTTGTGGCAGGATCGTAGCGCTGCTCCTTGAAAGCCTTCACGATGTCGCCGATGACGAGCGTGGCAGGATAGCACACCTCGTTGTTGGCATACTTCAATCCCCATTCGTCAGACACCGTGTCGCTCACGGGCAGTATATCTACGTCGTAGCCCGCCAATCCGAACAACTTGGGCAGCAGGGGAGAGATGAAGGGGGTGAGGAAGGGTGCCAGCACCTTGCGGTGACGCTCCTCGGTGGTGAATACCTTTGTAGTAACAAAACTTCTTTTGCTGCTACCCGACCCCCTCCGCTCCATCGCTGCGCTCTCTCCGCTCGTCCCCCTTGAAGGGGGACAGTTCTTTTCGGTTTGCTTGTTCGCTGCTCCACTTTTCGTGACGGAAGTAGTCATAGAGCACTGTCCCTTTTCAAGGGGGACGAGCGCAGCGGAGCAGGGCGTAGCGTAGCGGAGGGGGTCGGAGTATGCGCTCTGCAACGCTGAGCGTATGCGCAGCTTGAGCGACCCTACGTTGTTCACGTCGTCTACCTTGATGAGGGTGAGTGCCTTGCCGTGGCGGGCAAGGAAGGAGGCTATCTCGTCGAGGAAGAAGGCGTCGGGGCCGCAGCCAAATGAGGTAATCTGCATGAAGAGTATATCCACAGGTTGCTCCACCGCCCACTTGGCGGCACGCACGATGCGGTTCGGGAACGACCACTGCGCCAGGATGTGAGTCTCGCCCATCGGCACATCGAGTTCACGGGCGATGTCCTCGGTGATGACGTAGGCACCCAGCGAGGCAGCCACGTCGGAGAGCTGGTGCTGTATGAGTGGGTCGGTATGATAGGGACGACCAGCGAGGAGGATGACGGGGCGCCCCTTCTCCAATGCCTCGGCGTAGATTTGTCGGTTGACCTCCACCAGGCTGTGTTCATAGTCGTCCTGTGCCTTGACAGCCTCAGCAAAGGCACTGCGGATGAGCGTTTCGTCCACCCCGAGGCCCAGCAAGTAGCGGCGACACTGGCGGTAGAGCGTCTTCTCGTCCTTGAAGGAGAACACCGGCGCATCGATGGGCACATCGGTGGTCTGCACGCTCTTGATGACTTGAGAGTAACCCGTCACGACGGGACAGTTGTAGCTGTTCTGCTCGCCTCGTGAGCGCTCATACACCACGAAGGGCATAAACACGCGGTCGACATGCCTGTCGACCAGTTCCTGCACGTGGGCATGGGCCAGCTTGGCAGGGAAGCAGATGTTGTCGGACATGATCTGCCGTGCCACCCGCTCGTAGCGTCCATAGTCGGAGGGCGATGACAACACCACCTCGATGCCGCACGCCGTGAACAACGCATGCCAGAAGGGGTACTCCTCGAAGAGGTTGAGGCAGCGGGGGATACCAATAGTAGGAGACCCTCCCCGTCCCTCCCTGTGAGGGAGGGAGTTTGGCTCCGCGATGCCAGTGCCCCCTCCCTTACAGGGAGGGATGGGGTGGGTCTGCTCCGCGATGTCAGCACCAGCTCCCTCTCCTTGGGAGAGGGTTGGGGTGAGGCACCTCCTCTTCTCCTCATACGCATTGCGCCCCTTCTCCACGGCTGTGGCGCCATTGGTGTAGATGCGTTCGCAGCGGTTGCCCGAGACGTAGCGGGCACCGTTGGCAAAGGTGTAGCGCTGTATGAGACACTGGTTTTCGCAGCCATGGCATTGCGACTGGCGCGTGGTGTAGCTGCAGGTGTCGAGGAGTTCGTCGAGCCACTGCGTAGCATCCGAGGTATGGGCGATGGCATAGAGCGCACAGCCCACGGCACCCATCAGTTCGGGCGTGTTGCTGCGTAGCACAGACTTGCCGGTGAGGAGCTCGAAGGCACGCACCACCGAGTCGTTCTTCATCGTGCCTCCCTGCACCACGATATGGTCGCCCAGCACGGCCGTGTCGGTGAGGCGCAGCACCTTGAAGAGACAGTTCTTTACCACCGAGTAGGAGAGGCCCGCAGCGATGTCGGCCACGGATGCCCCTTCGCGTAGTTTCTGCTTCACCTTCGAGTTCATAAATACGGTGCAGCGCGTGCCGAGGTCGCAAGGATGCTCGGCGATGCAAGCCTCGTGGGCAAAGTGCTCGATTGTATACCCCAAAGACTGGGCAAAGGCAGCGATGAAGGAGCCACACCCCGAGGAGCAGGCCTCGTTGATCTCGATGCGGTTGATGATACCCTGGTCTACGAAGATGGCCTTCATGCCCTGTCCGCCGATGTCGAGGATGAACGACACGTCGGGCGTGAGGTATGCCGCCGCCATATAGTGCGCCATGGTCTCTATGATGCCGTGCTCGGCACGCATGGCCGCCTTGATGAGGTCCTCGCCATAGCCTGTGGTGCAGCACCCCGCCACGCGCAGGCGCACACCGCGTGCCTGTGCCTCGCTGTCGAGACGGCGCAGCCCCTCCACCACCGTGGCGATGGGGTTGCCGCGGTTCACGCGGTAGTAGGTGTAGAGCAGTTCGCGCTCGGGCGTGAGCGCCACAATCTTCGTCGTCGTGCTGCCCGAGTCTATACCGATATAGATATCCTGCGTGCAGTCGTGTGGCCATGCAGCACGAGGCAGGGCACATCGGTCCACTTCGCTGCGCCAGATGTCGTAGTCGTGTTTCGAGGTGAAGATGGGAGGGAGAGAGGTTTTCAATGGACAATCGGCAGCAGACAATTGGCAGTTAGGTGACATTGCTTCTGTAGAGTCCGCTTCTGTAGTGCTTGCTACAGGGGCAATTGTCCATTGCTTTTTCGCCCTCAACGCCGCCCCCCAAGCCGGTATGAGGGCGCCCTCTTCGGGGAGTATGATATCCGTTTCGCTCAGGTGGAGGAAGTCGGCAAACGACTTGCGCAGCGAGGGGATGAAGGTCAGCGGTCCGCCCACGAACATTATCGGGGCCTTCAGCTCGCAACCGTGAGCCAGTGTCGACACCGTCTGTACCGTCACAGCACGGAAGATAGAGGCCGCAATGTCGCTCTTCGCAGCATTCTTGGCAATGAGGTTCTGTATGTCTGTCTTGCAGAACACACCACAGCGCGAGGCGATGGCATAGGTCTGCGTGGCCTCCCGTGCCAGCGCATCCAGTGCCGCCACATCCACGTCGAGCAGCACCGCCATCTGGTCGATGAAGGCACCCGTTCCCCCGGCACAGTTGCCGTTCATGCGTAGGTCTGTCGCCTTGCCATGGTCGAAGAGCACGATCTTGGCATCCTCGCCCCCGATGTCGACCAGCGTAGCCACCTCGGGGTGCATCTGCCTCACATACTCGGCTGCTGCCACCACCTCCTGCACGAAGTCCAGCCCCTGGCGCTCGGCCACGCCCATGGCCACCGAGCCGGTGAGGCAGATGCTGTACTGCACCTCCTCGCCCAGCGTCCGTCGCAGCTGTCCGAGCATGTGCTCCATGCGCCCGGGCACATCGGCGTTGTGGCGCTCGTAGTAGGTAAACAGCGGCCGTCCCGCTCCGTCAATGGCAATCGCCTTCAGTGTGGTAGAGCCTATGTCCAGCCCTACGCGCACTGTCATCTCCTTCTTCATAATGCATTGTCGTTATAGGGGTACATCGCAAAGTTACACCATGTGGGATTGATGTGAAAGGCCTTTTTTATGGATAAATTGTGCAATTTCTCAAATTCCCTTTCGGGGAAATGTGGTTGTGAGGTTTTCTTCCGCCCCCATCTTGTGCAATTTCTGTTGCCGGTGGCGATGTATTTTAGGGTGAGGCAGGCCCTGCCCCTACCTCGCCGCCTCCTTGCGATACTGCATGGGTGTCTGCCCCGTCTCGCGCTTGAAGTAGCGGCAGAAGAACGAGTCGTTGGGGAAGTGCAGCTCATCGACAATTTCAGAGATACTCTTCGTGGTGTCGCGCAGGAGAATGCGGGCATCGAGCACCACGGCCTTGTTTATCCAGCTTGACACGGTGTTGCCGCTCACGGCTGTCACGGCCTTGCTGAGGTACTGGGGTGTCACGCAGAGGCGGTCGGCATAGTAGGCTACGGTTTGTTTGCCGGGGCGGCAGGCTGCGAGTTCGGCCATGAAGCGGGCATAGAGCATCTCGACTGCCGAGCGTGCCGTATGCTCCTCATCGCCGCCAGGCAGCGTGGCCACGTGGCGGAGGAGCGCTATCGCCAGCAGGTCGGCGACTTCGGCGCGGTAGGGCTCTGCAGAGGCTATGGAGTAGATGGCATGGAGCAGCAGGGTGATGTCGTCCCAATCTTTTGGTGCGGGATGCCGCTTCACGAAATGGTGACACTGCAGCAGGTGCTGATGGTGCCTTTCGGGCACGAAGGCCATAATCTGCCCCTGGGTGTCGGGCGCCACCTCAAATATCTCTACATAGGTGTTTTCGGGTAGGATGAGGACGTCGCCACCCACCACTACATGCTCGGTGAAGTTGATCTCGAGACGTGCCTCTCCCGAGAGCACGCGCAGCAGGCGATAGTCCTTCACGATGAGCGGGAAGCGCACCTTGTCGAACAGTTGAAGTCCCACCTTGTTGACCGCCATGTCGAGG
>JAFWXS010000004.1 GCA_017517925.1 Bacteroidaceae bacterium
CTCCCCTAACTCCCCTAACTCCCCTAACTCCCCTAACTCCCCTAACTCCTTATCTCCTTATCTCCTAAAACAATCCACACCGCAACAACAATGTAAGCCGCAGCACCGATGATGCCTGTGGGCACGGGACCCACGAAGCGGTCGTATACCATGGGGTCGGCAAGGAAGATGACGCCGATAGAGGCCGTGCCGTTCATCATGCCATGGGCAAACACAGCAGGCCAGCAGCTCCGCGTCTTCAGGGTGATATAGGAGAAGAGCGTGCCTCCCACAATGCAGAACAGGCACATGGCCACGATGCCCCACCACGGATAGCCGGGATACCCCATACCATAGTTATGCCCCGCCACGATGATGGGCGCGTGCCAGATACCCCAGATGAAGCCCGTGAGCAACACCGTGGGGAGGAACTTCATGCGCTGTGCCACCTTGGGCAGCAGGTAGCCGCGCCAGCCCCACTCCTCACCGAAGCAAGTGACGAGATTGAGCAGCGGAGCTATCATCATCAGTAGCAGTTGCACTATCCAAAACACCTTCGGCGACACGGGCAGTGTAGCCATCTGCGCCAGGTAGCTGTCAAGCGTAAACTCCGAGGGGAAGATAAGGAAGTAGAGTACCGCACCGATGACGGTCAGCACGAACGGCCCGAACCATCCGATGAGGTAGTAGCGCACATTGCCTTTGAGATTAAGGCGAAGCATAGCGTTCTTGAACCCCTCACGGGTAATAAGGCGGGTAATGAGCACACCCAAAGCGGGGAAGAACATGAGTACAGCGGTGAGGGCGACATTGATAATCTGCTCTTCTTGCGAGAGTGTAGCAACATCGCGTCCAAGCACACGGGGCCAGATAAGCCCGATGGTCCAGGCATAGGTAATCACGAAAGTGATGATGAGAAAGAGCCAGATGCGGTGCGTCTCGAGTTTGTTGGTTTTTTCCATAATGATAAAGAGAATACCCACCTAAATCCTCCCTGTGAGGGAGGACTTGCGGGCATCGCAGTTAATAATTATAAATTAAATTCAATGAGGTAGTTATATTATACATTTTCATTCTTCATTTTCCGAGTTCCCTCCCTGTGAGGGGGTGGATACTATACTCATGGATAATTATAATTAAGGAACAGGACCTACTTCAGTGATGACTGAGTTCCCTCCCTCACAGGGAGGGTTAGGGTGGGTCTTCCTTCTCCTCCTTATCCCAAACATACACCAGCGCACAAGAGGTATCCTGCGCAGCACCTCCCACAACACTATGGAGCCGGCAAAGGTTGCCACAAGGGCAAGCACATAGATGCTCCACACAGGCAGCGTAGTGCTCTTGAGCCACAGGCACGAGGCGGTGCAGATGGTCATGTGCACGATATAGAGCCCGTAGCTGCTGCGGGTCATATACTGCGAGAAGCGAGTGGCGCAATCGTACCGGCGCTTGAAGAGTCCGATGAGGGCAAGCACCGCCACCCAGCAGTAGAGGCTACACCACACGCTCTGCAACACGGCAGGTGAGGTATAGTCCGTGCCGTAAAACATCACACAAAAGACAATGCCCATAGCCGTAGCAGCTATACAGAGCACTGTGCTATAACGGGCAAGGTATGCGTGAATCCTCTCCGAAGAGAAAATATAATAGCCCACAAGAAATACCACAAAATAGTAGATGGGACGGTAGAGGTTGATGAGTCCATCAAAGGTTCCTACTTCATCGATCTGCGTCTGCGCCAACGCCCATAGCAGAGGCCAAAGGGTAAAGAGCACCAACGAGAGCCCCTGTTCAGAGAGCCAGCCAAGCCATGCCTCTACCTTATCGGCATCTATCAGCTTGCACACCGCGAGCAGCAGCAGGGAAAACACATAGAGGTCCTGGATAAACCACAGCGGCCCCGTACCGCTGACCACGGCTATAAGGTACTTCGCCACGAAGGGCATGCCGGCAGGCATGTGCTCCCAGCCACCTCCAGCCGTGATGTTGAGCCAGCCCAGCACCCAGCCAAAGACAAGCAGTCCGAGCGTTGAGGGCACGAGCAGCTTGCGCGTACGCTCCCGGCGAAACTCCCGTACCGTGCGATGCCTCAGCGCATAGCGGCTCGAGGCACCGGCCAGGACGAACATCAAGGTCATAAACCAAGGATAGAGCACCGTGCATAGCACATCCTGCCACTGCTCCCCGGCAAAGCCGCCGATGCCTCCGAAGACACCCTGCGCATTGAAGTTATAGAACACGTGGTAGATGAGCACCAGCACCACGGTCACCCAGCGCAGATTGTCGATAAAGTAATAGCGTTGTTTCATTTGCCTCCTATTTAGAATCATTACCTCTGGGTCATAACTGTCATTCTGACGACCGAAGAGAGGAAGAATCCCGCAAAGTCTCTTTACATACATTCTCCAAGTCCCAGCGCGGGATGCTTCGTTTCACTCAGCATGACACGATGTTATCATTCTTTTTTCTTCAGCAACTCCCTCGGATAGTTTATCACATACTTCCTGCCATTGGCAAGGGTCACCAGTGCCAGCTCATCCTTATTCACTGCATCCATGTAGAACTTACCGAGACCAGCCGAGCGGAACCAACCGCTATAGGCCATGAAGCCGCTGTTGCCATACAGGCGCGTTGCCCCACGCAGCTCCTCACGGGTGACGCAGCGTACCGACTCTATATCCGCAAGCACCTTACGCCCGATGTGATACTTCACGACAATCACCTCCGGATCAATATACACATAGCGGGGCGTACGCAGCCCGAGATACAACACAAACAGTATCACCGCACTCACCACAGCAAACTCGAGGGTGCATACACCCACATCAACGGCCACGCCTATGGGAGCGGCTGCCAATGCCGCCATGCACAGTACGCTCATCGCCTTCACGTTCTTGTCTCTACGAAATCGGTAAATCATAAAATAAGAGGCCTCCCCCATCCCCCTCCCGAAGAGGGGGCTTTCAGTCATCGCGGAAAGTGAGGTGAGGACTTTTCTTTCAGTTGCTATACTTATTATTCATTGGCCTACCCCCTGCCCCAAAGAGGGGTGACTCAGACATCGCGGAGCCAAATCCCCCTCCTTGGGAGGGGTTAGGGGAGGCCCCTCTTCTTCATCCGCCCGCTCTTCTTCAAGGCCTCGGCAATGATCCATTGCAGCTGCCCGTTGGTAGAGCGGAACTCATCGGCCGCCCATTTCTCTATGGCAGCCATCGTCTCAGCGTCTACACGCAGAACGAAACTCTTGGTTTTATTGTCTTTTTCGGCCATAATAGTTGATGAAGTTAAAGGAGTAAAATGGAGATAGTCGCTTCGCTCCTTGGGGAGATAAAGGCCGATAGCACATTGTCATTCTGAGCAACGTGAAGAATCTCTTTTTGAATTACGCGAGACCCTTTTAATACGTTCAGGACAGCATTACTATTGGCCTTTATCTCCATTTAACTCCTTTTTACTCCACTTACCTCCATCTTATATCAATGATTCAACGTCCCCGAGTTAATCACCGGCTGAGCAGGCTCATCGGCACAGAGCACCACCAGCAGATTGCTCACCATAGCCGCCTTCTTCTCCTCGTCGAGGTCTACCACCTGCTCGGCAGAGAGCTTGTCGAGCGCGAGCTTCACCATCGACACAGCACCATCGACAATCTTCTCACGGGCCATGATGATGGCACTTGCCTGCTGGCGCTTGAGCATGATGGCCGCAATCTCGGGAGCGTAGGCGAGATAGTTGATGCGGGCCTCAACGACCTCGATGCCCGCCATCGAGAGGCGCTCGTTGAGCTGCTCCACCAGCTGCATGTTGATCTCATCGGCATCGGAGCGCAGGGTCAGTTGGTCCTCGGCCACATCGGTTTCGTCATAGGCATAGCGGCCGGCCACCTGACGCAGCGCGGCATCGCTCTGCACGCGCACAAAGTTCTCGAACGCCCTCATACGGCCTGCCACGGCAGTAGCCCCGGTACTGTTGCCCGCCATCGTCTGCGAGTCAATCTCGAAGAGCGCCTTGTAGGTATCCTTCAACCGCCACACCAGCACGAGGCCTATCATGATGGGGTTACCCGTGAGGTCGTTCACCTTGATGGGCTCGGGATTGAGGTTACGCGCACGCAGCGACACCTTCTTCTTGTCGAGGAAGGGGTTCACCCAGAAGAAGCCCGTACGACGACAGGTACCCTTGTACTTACCGAAGAACACCATCACGCGCGCCTCGTTGGGCTCCTGCATCGTAAATCCTATCATGTGCATCACCCACAGAAAGAGCACTACGATAGCGCCCACAATACCATTGACCCCACTCGCAAAAAGCAGCACAGCAACAGCCAACATCACCACACTGAGCAATAGAGCCACAAAACCGTTCATCACGAACCCTGTGTAATCTTTCTCTTTCGTCTCCATAATCCTTCTATTTATCGGTTAAACAAGTAATATCATTTTGATATCACAAAGATTTCACAAAAATTCCGACTTCTCCAAATATTTTCACAGAAAAGTTTCACCGGACTGTAAAAAAGGTGTACCTTTACAGCAAAATCACCATGCCATGATACTCAAGCTCTACGAGAAGAACAACTCGCGCCGCGACCTCGACCGCATCGTCGACGTGCTCAACAGCGGCGGCGTCATCATCTACCCCACCGACACCACCTACGCCCTCGGCTGCCATGCTCTGAAGGAGCGTGCCATCGAGCGCGTGTGCGACATCAAGGGACTCGACACCCGCCGCCACCTGCTCTCCGTGGTGGCCCACGACATCAGCAGCGTGAGCGAGTATGTGCGTATCGACAACGACACCTTCCGCCTCATGCGCGACTGCCTGCCCGGCCCCTTCACCTTCATCCTGCCCGCAGGCAACCGCCTGCCCAAGATCTTCAAGCAGCGCAAGGAGGTAGGCATACGCATCCCCGACAGCGCCATCGCCCGCGAGATATGCGAGGCGTTGGGCGCCCCGCTGCTCTCCACCAGCCTCAAGGTGGGCGAGCATGAAGACACCGAGTACATGACCCTCCCCGAGCTCATCGACGAGAAGTACAGTGACCTCGTGGACCTCGTCATCGACGGCGGCGAGGGCGGCACCGAGCAGAGCACCATCGTCAGCTGCGTAGACGGCGAGCCCGAGGTGGTGCGACAGGGCAAGGGGTGGCTGTAACAGAAAAGACAAAAAACACGTACTATGAGCAACAAACGCCTTGAATCCCTTGATATACTGCGCGGCTTCGACCTCTTCTGCCTCGTAGGCTTGGAGGCCGTCATGCACGCCTTGGACGGAGCCATCGACGCCCCGTGGTTCGACCGCGTGATGGGATGCTTCACCCATGTCGACTGGGAGGGCTTCTCCTCGTGGGACCTCGTGATGCCGCTCTTCATGTTCATGTCGGGCATCACCATCCCCTTCGCCCTTGCCCGCTACAAGCGTGAGGGCAACAGGGGCGTAGCCTACCGCCGCATCGCCAAGCGCGTGGTGCTGCTGTGGCTCCTCGGCATGGTGTGTCAGGGCAACCTCTTGGGCCTCGACCCCGACCGCCTCTACCTCTACTCCAACACTCTGCAATCCATCGCCATGGGCTATCTCATCGCCTCGCTGCTCTACCTGAACACCTCCGTGAAGACGCAAGTGGCTGTAGCCGTGGCCTTGCTCGTCGGCTTCTGGGCCTGCATGGAGTTTATCCAAGTGGGCAACTTCGGTGGCGGCTGCTACACCCCCGACGGCAACCTCGCCGAGTGGGTCGACCGCACCGTGCTTGGCCGCTTCCGCGACGGTGCTGCCGTAGCCGACGGACAGGTCATGTTTGCCCCGTGGTACCACTATACGTGGGTGCTCAGCAGCATGACCTTCGGTGTCACCACCCTCTCGGGCATGTTTGCCGGACATCTCTTGAAGGACGCAACGTGCAAGCCCATCCGCAAGTGCCTCCACTTGGCCGTCATCGGCCTTGCCCTTGTCGCCCTCGGCTGGCTGTGGGGCTTGCAGATGCCCGTCATCAAGAAGTTGTGGACAAGCTCCATGGTGCTCGTCAGCAGCGGATGGTGCTTCCTCCTGATGGCCCTGTTCTACTGGGTGGTCGACTGCAAGGGCTACCACAAGGGCTTGGGCTGGCTCAAGGTCTACGGCACCAACTCCATAGCCGCCTACATGATGGCCACGTGCATCAACTTCAGCAGCGTCAGCACCTCGCTCCTCCACGGGCTGAAGGCCTACACGGGCGACTTCTACCCCGCCCTCATTGCCGCGGCCAACGCCGCCATCGTGTACCTCATACTGCGGTGGATGTACAGGCAGCAGGTGTTCCTGAAGGTATAAGTTTGTGCACGCGGTTGTGCACGCTTTTGTGCACGCTTTTCGAGGTTAACTGCCGTGATGCTCAGCACGATATGAAAAACTTGCGCACGCTACAGCGTGCACAAGTTTTTTTGTTCATCTACCGAAGTTGCCCGGTGTAGGGCGGAAGCAGCCCCTGATGCGCGGCACGGGCTCCATCTCGCCGTGGGCGACATAGTCGGCCAACTTCTGGTACGAGGTGCTGATGGCGTAGTGGCTGATACGGGCAAACTCGCGGACGCTGATGTCGTCGTGTGTCTCGAAGTACTCGTACAGCGCATCGGCCAGTTCGGGCGTGGCGAGGGGCTGGCGCACCTTGCCCTCGACGTGGAACTTCACATCGGCCAGACGGTCCAGCAGGTGCTTGTCGGGGCGGAAGCGGATGCCGCTGATGCGCACATCCTTGCCCGTGGGCAGTGCTTCACCGGCATGGCTGCTCAGCTCCATCGTGAGCGACCCTAACCCGTCGAGCTGCACGCGACTGCCCTCGCACAGGGCATCGGTGATGACGGTGCGCAGGGCATCCCACACGAGCTTCACGTCGGTGGGCGTGGCCGTGGTGGCATGGCTGATGTCGGTAGCCATCTGCTCGATGTCGATTTTCTGGGGGAAGGCTACAGACACTCCCGTGCACCAGGAGGTTTCGCCATCGGCTCCCGACACCTTGTGGCGGCGGGTGAGGTTGCAGCGCACTACGGGGCTATAACCGTCGCGCTGGTGGTGTACATGCTTTGATCTCTTTACTTTCATGGTGGTATGTTTTAAGGTTAGTACATTTCGGCCCCGACTCCTTGTCGGCATGAGGTTTTCTCTTTGTCCTTTAATCTTTCTACCTGCAGTCAGAATACTTTCTACTTGCAAGCAGAAAGGTTTCTATTTGCAGTCAGAAATGTTTATGCTTGCAGGTAGAAATATTTTTCGCTTTATAGAACAAAGGTAATGGATAGTACGTAAATTTGCAACAGACAGAGCGAAAATAGTTTTACCTGTACTGATTATCAGGGTATTGCATAGTGCAATTTGGGGTTGTATCTTTGTGGCATGAATAACAAAAGGAGACCCCCTCTCCCTTCGGGTTCCCCCCCTCTATGGGGAGAGCCTTCGGGTGGCAACCTTTATTTCACGATGCCTGTATCTCCTCCCCATAGAGGGGGAGGTCGGGAGGGGGTCTCTTTTGAAAAGTATTTACTAACCCTTAAATAAAAAACAACATGACACAGACAAACTCGACAATCGACAAACCTAAAAACTCAACAACTATGGAAAACAACGTACCAACCCAAGACCGCCATGGTGTCATCCCGACAGAACGCAGTGACGAGGGATCTCTCACATCTGTTCGAGATGACAAGCAAACAACTAACACGTCGTACATCGACATCCTCCGCGAGGCCCAGCAATCGGAGTTTCCCCTGCTCGGTGAAGTGGCGCAAGGGTATGTAGACGACCCATTGACCCTGATGAATGCCATCGTAGACGAGGACGGCGTTACCGTGCCCTGCGCCCTGCCCGATGCCATGGTACAGTGTCTGCCGCAGATGATGAGCGAACCGCTCTCCCTGTACGAGGATGCCGACATCAGAACGATGCTGCTTGCTGCCATGATGCCCACCCTCGGCTCGGCCATGAGCCATGTGCGCGTACGCCACGGGCAGCGGCTGTATGGCCTCGGCATGATGAACATCTGCGTAGGACCCTCGGCCTCGGGCAAGGGTAGTGTGGGCGATGTGGCCGGCCTCGTCGACGGTATCAATGAGATCATATGCCGTGAGTCGGCACAGGCACAGGCCGACTACCGCAAGCGCCATAACCGCTACAACCGCCTGAACCGCCAGCTCAACTTTGCCGCCAAGAGCGACATCACCCAGCTCATCGACATCAATAATATATCGGAAGAGGTCGACGAGCCCCAGGCACCCCTGCGCCGCATGCACAGGCTGCCCTCGAAGACCACGGCCGCCAACTACTACCGCCTGCTCTATGCCAATGGCGACAACGTCTCGTACCTTCACATCCCCGAGCTGGCCGAGATGAGCGCGGCCAACCGCGGCTCGTTCGGCGACTTCATGTACATCCTCCTTGCCGCACAGAACGAGGAGGCCCTGCACACGGGGCGCAAGACCGACGACGAGGACTACCGCATAGAGCACACACGCCTCGCCCTCACGGCCACAGGCACCATGTCATCGGTGCGCGACTTCATCCCCAACCTCGAGGACGGACTCTCCACCCGTTTCCTCTACCACAACCTGCCTGCCAAGAGCACCGTGCGCGACGAGATGGATGAGGCCACCGCCGAAGCCTACCGCGACGTGTATACCTATTATAAAGAGCAGCTCACCGATATATGGAACGCCCTGCGCCGGTTTGAGGGATGCCCCGAGGAAGAGATGCCGCGCCTGGTCATCACCGACAGTCAGCGCGACCTCATCAACCGCTACTACCAACAGTTCGTGGCCTTCGTCGCCCTCACCCAACCCGACAAGGACCTGCGTGCCCCCATCCTGCGCTCGCGCCTCAACCTCTACCGCATGCTGATGATCATCGCCGTGCTACGCCGCCACGAAGAGGAGGGTAGTGCCGAGGACATCTTCGGCGAAACGGCCTTCGCTACCACCGAGGCCGACCTGCGCTGGGGGCTCGCCTACATCTTCTATACCGTGATGCAGACCTCGGCCCTCTACAACCGTCTGCGCCGCGAGGAGAAGGAGGAGGCGAAGCCCGTGGCATGCATCAGTCCGCTCGCCTTCCTCCATGTGTTGCCCCGCCAGTTCACCGCCGCCGTAGCCACCAAGCAGGGCGAGGAGCTGGGCATGAAGAGGCGCACCGTGTGCAAGCACCTGCGCACCCTCTGCACCCAAGGCTACCTCCTGCGTATAAGGCAGGGCGTATACAGCAAGCCGACCCGAACGAACAAAAAACTTGCGCACGCGGCATAGCGTGCGCAAGTTTTTCATATCGTACTGAGCATCACGGTGGTTAACTCCTGAAATCGTGCACAACCGAGTGCGCAAAACCGCTCACTTAATCACCACTTTAACTGCGTTTTAGTTGTTCACGTTCGGTAAAGCCTGCAAGCAGTCTCTACACTCACTTAATCACAACTTTTTTGTTACCTACGATGTAGATGCCCTTGGTGGGATTATCCACGCGGCGGCCCTGCAGGTCGTAGGTGAATACAGGATTCAGATTACCGACTTCTGACTTATCAATGCCCGTGCCAGTCTCTTCTGTAGCCTCGATGATCTGGTAGCAGTTGCCGGCATCGGTGGTAGTATAACTGCTGACGATGATGCCCGAGTCGGTCTGCCCCTTGTCCTGCGAGTTCATACCGTTGGTGCCGAGGATGAGTTTCCAGGGGTAGCTGCCGCTCACGTTCTCTATCTTCAGTTCGGTAGAGGCGGTATCCTCGTAGTTACCGTTTGAGCTTACATACTTCCCGGCTCCTACACTATAGAGGTAGTAGTTGTCGCCATGCTTCTCGATGCGAAACTGTTGGTTTTGGTCTGTCAATGAATAGGTTACAGAGCCTACCTTCTTACCGTTGCTTGTGCAGAGGGTGTTGGCCACAGATGCCGAGTCGCTATAGAGCAGGAACGCACGTGTGCTACGCACGGTGTATACCTTATCGTTGCTCAGCTCGGTGAGGTCGGTCACCTGCTCGCCAGGACCCATCATCTTGGGGGTCACCTTGATGGTGACGCTTGCGCTCATACCCGAGCCGTCCTTGGCGGTAGCGGTGATGGTCACCTCACCCTCCTTGACGGGAACGATGAGTCCGCCCTGCACGGTAGCCACCTCGGGGTTGCTGCTGCTCCACTCGATGGCGGGGAAGGTGGCATCGGCATTCACTGCGGCTCTTGCCACCAAGGTCTTGTTGACTGCCACCTCCTTGGCGTCGTTCTCGGTGGTGAGGGTGATGCTCTCCACGGGATGCACGGTGGATGCTGCGTCGATACCCTCGAAGCCATAGATGCTGCTTCCGGGAAGGTTCACGGTGAGCTCGGTATCGATGTCGATGGCTGTGCCCTCGGTAAGCCCCTCGAGTGCATCCTGGTCGCCGAATGCGCTGCGCAGGATGATACTGCCCCTCACGTTGGCGGGGATGTTGAGTGCCTGGCGCAGGGTAAACTTGAACTCCTGTGCATCGTTGGCACCGTTGCGGAGTGCGAGTGACGACTTGGTGCCGTTCCATGCAGCCCAACCATATACTTCAGCCTTAGAGCCTGTCCAGGGGTTACCACCTACCCAGTGTGCATCGGGGAGGACGTCGGCATTGCGCTTCTGCCATGCGATACACTCGGCGAGGTCGGCCCAGAGAGCACCACCATTGACTGCATCCATCAAGTCATAGTCGTTGTAGAGCTCTACCATACCTGATCCGCAGAGGAACGCTGCGCGGAGCTCGTTGCGTACGGGGATATATTCACGGCTGTCACCAGCGGGAGGACCAAACTTGGTGAAGATAAATCCGTGGGTCATCAAGGTATTGATGGGACAGATGGGTGAGTTCTTTACGTAGTTCTGGTATACCAGACGATCACGATAGGTGATCCAATTCTCACGGTTGATGCTGTTATCGCCTATACGACCATGGTCGTTCTCCTGACGCCATGTAGCATCGGTGATCTGGTACCAGAAGGGTGAAGCCCAAGTACCTACGGAGGTGTTGAAGAAGATGTCTTCGCGGAGTTCCTCACGTACATACTGCTCGAGGCGGATGATACCCTCGGCATTCTCGTTACCGGTGTCGCCAGCATCGGGACCTACAGAAGAGAACTGGCCAGAGATACCGTCGAACTTGAAGAATACGTAGTTGTCACTACCCTGCTGATAGCCTTCTGTGCCATCCTGGTTACATACGAGGTTGAATGCAGCATCCTTGAATGCCTTGTAGTAGCGGGGGTTAGAGAGCTGCATGCCGCCCTTGTCACTCCAGTAAGCACGACGATGTCCACCGCTATTGCCATAGCCACCTACCGGGCCGAGCCATGCACCGATGCCTGCGCCCATCTCGTTGGCCAGCTTAGACATGTCGCGCATCTCGTTGGGGAAACTCTCGTGGAAGGTCCACTCACCATACTTGTCCCAACCGTCGTCGATGATGAAGATTTCGGGAGATACGCCATAGCGGTCATAGAAGTAGCTCTTCCAATGTGAAAGCACATCAAGCACGTCGTCCACCTTCGTATTGTCGAGATGCTCGCGGCCAGGATCTGCGTTGTTGCGGTTGATCTGCAACTCATACCATGTGAGGTACATGGGCATTGCACGCCAGGGCACTGCACGCTCGCGCTCTGAGTAGGCGAGGAACGAGCGGCGCTTCTGGGTAGTGTGAATATCGGCATTGGCTTGTGTGCCATCCTGTGCGATGAGGCCTACTACGGCAGCCACCTTCCATGTCTCGCCAGCGGCGAGCGTGGTGTTGCGGCTCCAGCGGCCTTGGATGCCTACGATGTCGGTGTTCACCACCACGCCTTCCTTGGCGGTGTAGATCTTGGTGGTGAGCGTACTTGCAGCATCGATGCTCTCGCTCTTGTTCTCTACGAAAACACGGATAGTGAATGTGCCGTCGTTGGGAGCGATGAAGGTGAAGGTGTTCTTGTCGGACTGACCACCTGAGTAGCCACTGTGATAGTCGTTGGCTGCGATGTCGCCATTGGCAGCGAGCAGGTCGGCACCGCCGAAGTTGAGGCGGTGGTTACCACTCTTATATTGTACCTTCACCTCTACCTTCTGACCCTCCTTGAGTTCTACGTCCTCCTGCTTGTAAGCCAAGAGGTTCTGATAGCCGGCACCTGTAACCTCGGTGAGGCGGGCAAGAGCCTTGTCGCCATCTTCGAGTTGTACCCATGATGCAGCAGCGAGCGCTACGTCAGGCACGGTGGTGGTGAGGTTCCAGTTGTCCTCCTCGCCCGTAGCACCGCCTACGGTGTTGTAGGCTGTGGGAGTCTCGAGACCGGCAAAGATCTTGTTGCTCATGAGCACGGCACCACGGGTGTTGCCCACCACGGCGGGAGTTGAACCAGCCTTCTTGGTGTCTACGTTGTAGATCATGGGGATTACGTTGAACATGTCTACATCATTTACGCCCTTGAGCTCCATCTCGGTACGCAGGTAGTGTGAACCGTCGCGAAGCACGGCACGCCATACGATAGCCACGAGGCTGTCCCTGTAGGTGTATTCGTAGTTGGCCACGAGCGCCTTACCGGCAAAGTGCTCGGCACCGCCGATAGCACCCTCCTTGGCTTCGAGGTCCACCATCTCAACGCTCTTGAGTGTCATGGCTGAGGCAGCCACGTTGTCGCCACTACCGAAGGCTACGGTAAAGGGTTCGGTACCTGCCACGAGGTCCATGGCATCAGAACCGGCAAAGTAGATGGCATCGCCCAGACGCATGAACGAAGCGGCCAGTACCTTGTTGCTCAAGGTGTATACGCCATCCTCCTCACCGAGCTGGGCAGCGCCTACGGCCTCCTGCTGTGCGGGGAAGAGCACGGCATTGGTGTAAGCCTCGGTAACGGGCTGTGTGGGGAGTGTAGCGAAGTATACGGTGATAGTGCAAGCCTCATCGTTGACAACCACGGTGGCAAACTTGCCCTCAGGGGCTACCACGGTGATGTCGCCTCTGTTCACGGCACCCTCGATGGTATATTTGTCACCGTTATTGTAGGTAACGTCACCTATCTTGAGGGTATTCCCGTCGGGGATGCTGATGGTATAGGTACGTTCCACAATCACCACTTCGGTGAAGGTGTAGCGGCTACCGCCATCCCTGGCACCACCAGTGCTGTAGAGCCCCAGAGTGCTCTCGCTGTCGTAAGGATTACCGTTCACGCCACCATGCCAGTTGAGATAAGTGCCGGCAACCCCCGATGTCGTGTAGGGAGAGAGTTGGTAGTTGTCGCCCTCATAGTTGTTGACATAGAAGTAGGCACCCTCCACCTTAGTGTCGGACATCTTGACAAAGTTCTTGCCATCGCTATAGCTGGCGGCCTTGGTGTAGCTGAGCCACTTGTCGGCCGTACGGCTGTAGATATAGTAGGCACCTTCGATGCCTGCCGGATAGAAAGCAAACTGTCCATAGTTGGCCTCAGTCTGCGTGGGCGCAGTCAAGCCATTGGATGTCACTCCATTACCACTCGTCATGGTGTACACATGCTCGGGCTTTCCCTTGTCGGGCATGGTCGTCGAAGGTTCCACCTTGGCGGCCTGTACCTGAGCAACAAACATTGCGCCGAAAAGCGCAGTAATCATAAAAGAAATCTTTCTCATGGTTGTTGAATGTTTAAGAGGTTTGTAATAAAGATTTATTCGCATCAAAAATTTCCGTCTGCTTTTCACGGTCAGACGTATTGTTGCTTACAAGCCCTCCCAAATCAGCGTTAAACATGTGTTTGCTCACGGATACAAGAAAAGCGTAAGGACTTGTCGTGCTCATTGTGTTATTGGTATCGCCAAACACCATCAAGGAAATGAACAAAAGAAACAAATACCTCACGCTGTCGCATATACGTGGAAGAATGTGTACAGCCGAAGCTGTACACCCTCTTGCATACATGCAAAAGACAGAATGAACGTATCTTTGTCCCTATCCCTCCTTTGAAAGTTGGCGATTTCATAACACGGAATAAAGCAAAAAACGCATTCTTGGCTTAGGGATTTCTCCCCCCAAACGATGCAAAGTTAGTGTAAACTAAGCGAAACACCAAATTTATGCAGAAAAATATACCAAACAGCACTTGTGTCAAAACCTATTCCACCCCATCCTCAATATACTCCTCCACGATGGCAAGTATCTCGCGGCCGAACATCTCGAGGGACTTCTTGCCGAAACCGGGCATGCGCAGGAGGTCGCGGCCACTTGTGGGGAGTTCGTTCACGATACCGATGAGTGCCTTCTGGGTAAGCACTCCGTAGACGGGGCGACCCAGTTCGTCGGCACGAGTACTGCGCCAAGCACGCAGTTTATGGAAGAGGCGCGGGTGACGAATGTCGGAGTTGCGGTCCACCTCTATTTTCTCCACCGCCTTGCTCTTGCGTTCCCGCTTGGCTGAAGTGTCGGCATTGAGCAAACCTATAGCCTTGTCTTTCAAATAAGTGGACACATTAAAACCACGCTCCACAACACGGGCGAGGAGATGGTATTTCTGTGCAAACGACTGCTTGAGGTTATAGGTGGCTTCGGTGAGGCGTTCCTTGACCTCGCGATTGTCGCTGTCGAGGGCGGCACGCTCGATGAGAGGGCGCAGGAGCGCGTCGAGCGTACCGACGAAGTAGGTGGCTGCCTTGTGGATGCGCTCGGCAAGGTGGGCATCTGTGGCGTAGTCGGCGGACTCGGCCACGAGCGTGGCGTACTGGCGGTAGAAGGTGGCAGACACGGCGGTGATCTCGCGGGCAAAGCGCTCGGAGGCCTGCTTGTACTCCTTAAGCAACAGGGGATACACCTTATACAGGTGCTCGTCGATGAGGCGCAGCATACGGCGGAAGTCTGTCTCGAGGGCCTCAAAGGAGAAGAGCTCGGTGAGCATGGCGAGGTAGTAGTCGCGCTCGAGCGTGGCGAGGTGCCCGGCGGTGTGCTGTGCCTGAGCGAGCTCGACATGCATATAGTCGGTGACCACGGCATCGGTCCTGACCGACGAGGGCGACAGAGGGGCGGTGAGCACCAGCCCGTCGAGCGAGCGGCAGCGGCTGAGGGCCACGTAGACCTGCCCGGCGGCAAAGGCGGCGTTGACATCGAGCACGGCGCGGTCGAACGTGAGGCCCTGACTTTTGTGCACGGTGATGGCCCAGGCGAGGCGCAAAGGGTATTGGCGGAACTCGCCCTCTATCTCTTCGCGTATCTCCTTGGTTTCCTTGTCGATGACATAGCGGGCGTTGGTCCATACGTCGGGTTCCACCTCAATCTCCACTCCATCGTCAATACCGCGCACACGGATGGTGTTCGCATCAACGTGGCTGATGATGCCCAGTTTGCCGTTATAGTAGCGCGAGCCTTGCGAGTCGTTCTTGAGGAACATTACTTGGCAGCCCTTCTTGAGCACAAGCTTCTCTTCGGCGGGGTAGGATGATTCGGGGAAAGTGCCCGAGACGTCGGCACGGAAGGAGAAGCGAATGCTCTTCAAGGCATCCATTCGTTCCTCGTTGTAGCGATTGGCCGTAGCGTTGTGGGTGGTGAGGCGGATGTAGGCCTCCCCCTCGAATCCTAAACCACCTTCGTACGTGTCATTTTGAACGTAGCGAAAAATCTCGCGCAGTCCCCTGCGAGATCCTTCACATTCGTTCAGGATGACACTACCACAGGAACTATCCTTAATGACCCTACTGTTGAGCCGTGCAAGGCTCTCGGCTGTGAGGCGGTTCTCACGCACCTCGTTGAGGATATTGATGAAGGTGTGGTCGGTTTGCCGGTATACATGCTGCAACTCGATGGTCACATGGCGCGTTTGCTGCAGGGCATGGCTGCCGAAGAAGTAGGGCGTGCGGTAATACTCGCGCAGGAGCGCCCACTCGCTCTCCTTCACCACGGGGGCGAGCTGGCTGAGGTCGCCTATCATAAGCAGCTGCACGCCGCCGAAGGGGCGGTGGCGGTCCTTGTGGAGGCGCAAGACGGCATCAATCTGGTCGAGGAGGTCGGCACGCACCATGGAGATCTCGTCGATGACGAGGAGGTCGAGCGTGCGGATGATGTTCTTCTTCTCCTTGCTGAAGCGGTACTTCTCGTCCTTGGCGCTGAACGAGCCGCCGGGGATATAGGGTGCCAATGGGAACTGGAAGAACGAGTGTATCGTCACCCCACCGGCGTTGATGGCCGCCACACCCGTGGGAGCCACCACGACCATGCGCTTGGGCGAGCGCTCCTTGAGGCGGCGCAGGAAGGTGGTCTTGCCCGTACCGGCCTTGCCCGTGAGGAAGACGTTCACCCCCGTGCGCTCTACAAACTGCCACGCGAGGGCCAGCTGCTCGTTCTCTTGCTCCTTCGCCATAATCCCATTAACATGCATTAACCGAACAAAGGTAATAAAAAAACCGATGAATATACCATTGCATCGATATAGTTTCAATAATTATCACTATCTTTGCCCCTAAATAGCATGAATAAAAGAGAAACAAAATGAAAAGAATCTGTCTATCGATATGCCTCGCACTCGGCCTCATGACCGGCTGGGCACAAGTGGAAGCCCGCTACGGCAAGGGCAATGTAGAGGTTGTGAACGGACGTGTGATGTTCCAGGAGGCCATCACCACCACGCTGGATCAGGCGACTGCCTTCGAGCGCATCAGCGAGTGGGCCCAAACGCGCTTCAGCAAGCCCAACGTCATCGTGTCGAAGTTCATCGCTGACGATGCCACCAACCATACCCTCAGCCTCACCGCCGAGGAGTATATCGTATTTACCAAGAAGTTCTTCGTGCTCGACCGCACCCGCATCAACTACTGGGTGGAGATACAGTGTGGCGAAGGTGCCACTACCATCAAGCTCACCCGCATCAACTACTGGTATGAGGAGGAGCGCGACGGAGGCATCAGATTCGGTGCCGAAGAGTTCATCACCGACGAGCAGGCCTTCAACAAGAGAGGCAAGATGCTGAAGGGGCAGGGCAAGTTCCGCAAGGGCACCATCGACTTCTTCGACCGCATAGTAGCCGAGATGAGCGAAGTGTTGAACAATTGATGTTGAATGACAAACAAAGGACAGGACTACGGGGAGACCATTAACTGTAACTCCTGAACTACTGAACTACTGACTCCTGAACTCCTATCACAATGAAACGCAACGAACTCCGCAACCTGCTCAACAGCCTCTTCCTCGTGGGATTCCTCGTGGCACTGATACTCTACATCTCCATCCCCGAAGACCGTACGGCATTCCTCGCCGTATGCGCCGTGTCGATGGGCATCAAGATAGCTGAATATATCGTACGATTCTTCAGATA
This sequence comes from Bacteroidaceae bacterium, assembly GCA_017517925.1. GTDB lineage: Bacteria > Bacteroidota > Bacteroidia > Bacteroidales > Bacteroidaceae > UBA1189. Next base: position 17,241 of record JAFWXS010000004.1, read on the forward strand.
ACACGCCAAGAATGACCCCATGCGCAAGGTATTCGCAAGCATCATCACCACACTGAGCCTGTGCACCGGCCTCCACGCCCAGCAAAACTTGCAGACAGCAGGGCAGGACTACATCGGAGGCAGTATCACCACGCTCAACCAGCAGGGCATCGTCAACAATCAGGGCGAAGGGCGCGACAGCACCGTGGTAGACCGCGGTGTGCCGCGCGACGTGAAGATGTTCGACATTGACCCCACATTGGGCGACATCATCCCCGTAGAGACCGACACGGCGGTATACAACTTCCAGAACCTGCACTTCACCGACGGGATGAACGGCGAGTACAGCCACCTGGGTAATATGGGTTCGCCGCGCCTCTCGCGCATCTTCTTCAACCGGAAGAGCGACGGCGAGTTCCTCTTCACCGACGGTTTGGACTTCTTCCTCACCACCCCCGCCGAGTTCCACTTCACCAACACCAAGTCGCCATGGTCGAACGTCACCTACTACCGTGCCGGAAACAAGCGCAACGGCGAGGAGCGCTTCATCGGAAAATTCGGAGTGAATGCCGGCAAGCGCACAGGCATAGGGTTCAACATCGACTACCTCTACGGCCGGGGACTCTACGACCATCAGTCCACCGCCTACTTCGACGGCAGCCTCTACGGCTACCACCACGGCGACCGCTACGCCATCAACCTCCTCTACAGCTACGACAAGCTGCGCCTTGCCGAGAACGGAGGTATCGCCGACGACCGCTACATCACCAACCCCGAAGCCATGGCCGAAGGCAAGAAGACCTACCGCCCCGAGGACATGCCTACCAACCTCGACCGCACATGGAACGAGAATCTGCTGCATACCGCATTCCTGGCACAGGACTACAGTTTGGGATACTACAAGACACGTACCGACAGCCTGCCCGACACGGTCATCGTACACCGCGACTTCGTGGCCGTGAGCAAGGTGTTCCACACCATGGAGGCGAGCACCAAGAGCCGCCGCTTCATCGACTATGCCAACACCAAGAACTACTACGCCCACGATTACCTGCCCTACGACTCCATCGACGCCACCCGCTACCTGCGCCTGCGCAACACCGTGGGGCTCACCCTCATCGAGGGATTCAACCGTTGGATACCCTTCGGTGCCTCGGCCTACGCCACCTATGAGCACCGCCAGTTCACCCTCCCCGACAGCATCGGAGGCACCGGGCGCGACCACACCCATACCTATAAGGAAAACGACATCCTCATCGGCGGCAACCTGCGCCGCACCATGGGCAAGGCCTTCCTCTTCGACGTGACGGCCGAGACCGTAGTGGCCGGCAGCCACCTTGGCGACTTCCGCATCGAGGGAGATGCAGGGCTACACTTCCGCCTCGGCAAAGACACCGTGCGCGTAGGCATCGAAGGCTACATGAAGAACGAGGAACCCTCGTTCTACTACCGCCGCTACCATGCACAGCACTACTGGTGGGACAACGACCTGCACAAGCAGTTCAGCACACGCCTCGGCGGCAGCATCGGCATAGACCGCTGGCACACCCGACTCTATGCCGGCGTAGAGAACATCAAGAACTACACCTACCTCGCTGGCACGCCCTACATGGCCCCTGCCAGCATAGCCTCCACCACCCCCGTCAGCCTCAGCAGCATCACCGCACGCCAATACACCAAGAACCTGCAGGTGCTGAGCGCCACGCTCAACCAGGACTTCAGGCTCGGCATCATCCATTGGGACAACGAGGCCACCGTGCAGTACTCATCCAACCAAGACGTGCTGCCCTTGCCGCTCGTAAACCTCTACACCAACCTCTACCTCAAGTTCACCTACGCCAAGGTGCTGCGCATACAGCTCGGAGCCGACATGCGCTACTTCACCCGCTACTACGCCCCCGATTATGCCCCCGCCTTGGAGCAGTACTTCGTGCAGGAGGGAGCACACCGTGTGGAACTGGGCGGCTACCCCTTCATCAACGCCTACATCAACTTCCACCTCAAGCAGGTGCGCTTCTATGTCATGTATCACCACGTGACACAGAACGCGCTGAAGCAGACCAACTCATTCCTCGTACCCCACTACCCCATCAACCCGCGCCTGTTCAAGCTCGGGCTCTCGTGGAACCTGTGGGACTAAAGAGTGAAGAGTGAAGTTAATTTTTAAAATGATTACTCAATGTTATACCTAAATTGATTTTTGTATGAAACAGCAGCCACCATAAGCCTGTCGAACAGTGCTTCGCCAAAGTTCCTTCTGTTGAACTTCCAACAAAACTCGTTCAGATAGTTCTGAAGGTACTCCGGGCGAATATCGTGATAGACATCC
>JAFWXS010000064.1 GCA_017517925.1 Bacteroidaceae bacterium
GTACAGTCGGGATTTCCCCTCGAACTTCCTTTCCCACGGTTCGTTACCTCCCCGCAGTTGTTCTTCAGGTCTGGGATTCCGCATCATCGCGGCTCCACGCGGACTTTCACCGCAGTGCGCATATCGCGTCGGTCGTACAGCTAAAGCCGCCACCTGAGAACAGGCGGCGGCTTTCTTTCCTCGGGTATGAACCCGTTTTGTTAAGCTCTTTCTATTACTTTCTGCGGCGGCGGGCAGCAAGGCCAGCCAGAGCCAGCAGAGAAAGCGTTGCCGTGCCGGGTTCGGGTACCACTTTGTTGAGGTCGCCCACGGTACGAATGGTCGCAGAATTATCTGCACCTACAACAAGCACCTGCATTTCATCGTTGATATCAGACTCCTTGCTGTAGTTGAGGAACAAGGTGTCTTTCTCGAACAGTGTCGTGTCGCTCACTATTTCGTCTACCTTTACCAACAACTGGGCGCCATCGAGCAATACCTTGTTGCCGTTCATGTTAAGCACACCATCAAGCGTAAAGATAACTTGAGCACCGGCTCCGCTGAAGCCTTTCAAATCTCCGTTCATGGTTACGTTGCCGTCGATAATCAGTTTGCCATCATTTATATCGGTATTGTAGGCGCCCAAGAAGACACGGCTCATCATGCTGCCATCGGTAGCGGTAAGGGTGCCGCCATCGTGTAACCACGTGTCGCCGATAATCTCACCATTGTTGGTCGCACTACCTTTGCCGATGAGCTCAAGGTAACCGTCGTCCGATATCTCAATGGTGCCATCGTTTGTAATCGTTGCACCATCATTTACGTCGGTATCTTTGACGTAGAGCGTGGAGCCATCGTCTATTTCCACCGTTGTTGTGCGGCCGACCTCGTCAGAGCCGTCCCAGCCGAAAGCCGTAAAGTCATTTTCAAATCTGGCTTCGCCGCCGTTGGTGATTTTTAACTGTGCCGAAGCGTTGTTACCATTGGCCCCGAAATGTGCGGTATTGTACTTCTCTTCACCGCCAGTTGTCGTTTGGTCGTTGATGGTGAATTTGGAGTTTTCGCCATCAACGGTTATTGTAGAGGAGCTGTTATCGCTGTAGTTGCTATAGAATTGAGAGGCATTGATATTCATCTTGCCTCCCGCTGTAATGTTAATCTCGCTTGTGGTGTTTTCACCCAAGCCCAACCAAGTTCTGTAACCGTAGCCGTTGAGGCCTACATCTACTTGGGTGTTTTCTCCATCTACATTCAGGGTGCCTTCGCCAATCCAGAAGTTGCCGTATGTTGCATGGAAATACGAGCCGTCCTTTACGGTTACATCGCCGCGGCCAAAGGTGGCACCACTGCCGTTTTGTGCGGTAGAATAGTTGCCTTTGTAAAGATTGTCTGCCGTGTCGACGGATGCCCCGGCTTGGGCTGTCGTGGCGTTGGTGTAGCCATCGGGTATCCCGGTGGCGGGGTCGGTCATCTCTTCTATGGAGATATCGCCGAGAACGAACACGTTGCTGCCGGCGAAGTCTACATGAGACCCATTTTCGATTATCAATGTACCATTACCGTTGTGACCACCTATCATGTTGGCTGTCTCATTGCAGTTGGCATTGGCGTGGTTGAATCGCACGACGGCATCTTTGCCGCCTATCGATAAGGCATTGTAGCGTCCTTCTGCGTTGGTTGATGAGGGGCGGAAGGTGACGGAGGTTTCCGTGCTGCCATCGCCGAATTGCATTTCACCTTCGCGCACGTACACCGTGGTGTAGATGGTGCCTTGACCGGTATAGGTAAGGGTTCCTTCGCCATCTTTGGCAATAGCGTACGATTCTGTCGGCTGGGTGGTCGGTATGTTGGCTACGTCGGTCCATGCGGTCGTTTGGCCATTTTCTACCTTGACAATATCATCTATGCTGTCGTAATACGGGGCAGCGTAGGCTGCACTCGTTGCGGCCATCATGGCGATGAAGAGCTTTTTCGGTAAATGTAATTTCATAATTGGTTAGAAATATATGTTATGCGTGTCTTGCACGCGTTACTAGCGGCAGTATATATCATTTCAAATGCTGTACTCGCGAGAAATAACCAACCTTTAACGGCTAAGGCTTGCTACCCTCCTGAAATAACAGTTA
>JAFWXS010000065.1 GCA_017517925.1 Bacteroidaceae bacterium
ATCCCTGAGGGTGTGACGGGCATTGGATGGCATGCTTTCGATGGTTGCAGCAGCCTCACCGCCATCAATATCCCCGCGAGTGTGACGAGCATCGGAGAGGGGGCTTTTTTTTATTGCAGCAGCCTCACCTCCATCGTTGTTGCAAAGGGAAACAAGGTCCATGATTCTCGTGGTGACTGCAATGCCATCATAGAGACCAACAGCAATACCTTGATTCAGGGCTGCGCTACCACCATTATCCCCGAGAGCGTGACGAGCATCGGATACTGTGCTTTCTATGCTTGCATCAGCCTCACCGCCATCACCATCCCCGAGGGCGTGACGAGCATTGGAAGCGGTGCTTTCTCTAATTGCCGCAACCTCACTTCCATCACCATCCCCGAGAGTGTGACGAGCATTGGAGACTATGTTTTCTATGGTTGCAGCAGACTCACCGCCATCACCATCCCTGAGGGTGTGACGGGCATTGGATACTATGTTTTCTCTGATTGCACCAGCCTCACCGCCATCACTATCCCCGAGGGCGTGACGAGCATTGAATGGAATGCTTTCTCTGATTGCAGCAGCCTCACCACTATCATGCTCCCCAAGAGTGTAAAGTCTATTGGTAGCGAAGCCTTTGCTGATTGCTCTGAGCTGACCGATGTGTACTGCAACGCCGAGACGGTACCCTCGACATATGCCGATGCCTTCGACGGCTCATACATCGAGTATGCCACGCTGCATGTGCCCGTCAGCGCGGTGAACGAATACAAGGATGCCGCTCCATGGAGTAGCTTCGGGACGATAAAGGCCATAGAGAATGTGCCCCTTGAGAAGTGCGCCACACCCACCATCAGCTACACGGATGGCAAGGTAGTGCTCACCTGCGCGACGGAGGGGGCAAAGGTCATCACCACCGTCACAGCGAACAATGATAATACATTTGAGACATTGGAGTTCGACTATATCCCCACCCAAACCTTCACCGCCTACGCCACCAAGGAGCACTACGAAAACTCCGACACGGTGACCCTCACCCTCTGCTGGATACCCTGCACCGAGGAGCATGAGAAGGGTGATGCCGACGGCATCCTCACCATCCCCGCCAAGCCCGTGCTCATCCAGTGCCAGGGCGGCGTGATCACCCTCAGTGGACTTGACGAGGGCACCGAGGTTGCGGTATACACCGCCAATGGCACCGCCGTAGCCACCGCCACCGCTACGGATGGCACCGCCACCCTCACCACCGACCTCACCGCTGGCACCATCGCCATCGTGAAGACAGGTGACTATAGCATCAAGGTTGCTATCAAGTAACGATTTTTTACACACTCATACCACACTCACGGGAGCACCCTCAGGGCGCTCCCGTGTGCTTTATCTGGGCGGCTGCGGTGACTCTTTCGTCCTCGCGGAGACACCGCGAGGACGAAAGGACGAAAAGACGGCAGTATACGTAGTATACAGTATCTATAGAGAAGAGTTTTTTCTCATAAACTTTTTTCTCCAATTTGCGGGTGCGGATATTAACTGTAATCGTAATCTGTAATCGCTATATATTGCCAAGCACAATCGATGATGCCCCGCCTTGCGGCAACTCATCAAAAAAAAACGAAAAAAAATGGTGTTTCGTCCCCATTTTTCAGAATGTTTTCAGAATTAGTGCCTACTTTTGTCGAAAATAATTAGAAGCTGTTTGGATTTTACCGCTAATAAGTTTAAATAATTAAAAAATTTACTGACCACAAAACAAGTACAAAACATGAAAAGAAGATTCAAAACTTTACTTTTCGCCCTCGTGGCGATGGCAATGCCCCTCGTGGCCAGTGCGCAAACCAAAGTCGAGATCGGCGGCATCTGGTATAACCTCACCGCTGAGACACTCGAGGCCGAGGTGACCAAGTCTGATGGCACCGAGTACTCCGGCCCCATCACCCTCACCGCCACCGTCACCTACGACGACGTGGCGTATAGCGTGACGAGCATTGGAGACTGGGCTTTCAATGGTTGCACCGACCTCACCGCCATCACCATCCCCGAAGGCGTGACGAGCATTGGAAACTTTGCTTTCCATAATTGCAGCAGCCTCACCGCCATCACCATCCCCGAGAGCGTGACGAGCATTGGAAACAAGGCTTTCGATATTTGCCGCAGCCTCACCTCCATCGTTGTTGCAAAGGGAAACAAGGTATATGATTCGCGTGGTGACTGCAATGCCATCATAGAGACCAACAGCAATACCTTGATTCAGGGCTGCGCTACCACCATTATCCCCGAGGGCGTGACGAGCATCGGAGACGGGGCTTTCCGTGCTTGCAGCAGCCTCACCACCATCACCATCCCCAAGGGCGTGACGAACATTGGAGACGAGGCTTTCTCGAATTGCGGCAGCCTCACCGCCATCACCATCCCCGAGGGCGTGACGCGTATTGGAGACGAGACTTTCTATGCTTGCACCGACCTCACCGACATCACCATCCCCGAGGGCGTGACGAGCATCGGAATGAGTGCTTTCGAAGCTTGCAACAACCTCACCGACATTACCATCCCCGAGGGCGTGACGAGCATTGGAGACTATGCTTTCCTTGCTTGCGATAGCCTCACCGCCATCACCATCCCCGAGAGTGTAACGAGTATTGGATACAGAGCTTTCAATGCTTGCCGCAGCCTCACCTCCATCGTTATTGCAAAGGGAAACAAGGTATATGATTCGCGTGGTGACTGCAATGCCATCATAGAGACCAACAGCAATACCTTGATTCAGGTCTTTCCATGCAGGAGCTTTGTCCGCAGGATACTGTATGTTGTAGGTGGCCACACGTAAAGGTTTGTCCGCCCAC
>JAFWXS010000066.1 GCA_017517925.1 Bacteroidaceae bacterium
GGAAAGCAGCACCCATGTAACGGGGCCAAGGGTCATGGCATAGCATGAAATGGCTGCCACAACCAATATCACCATGAAGAAACCAGTAATTTGGAAATAGTAGCACGTGCCAAGGATAAGGTAGATGACACCTAAGCCTCCAGCTCCGATGAGCATCAGCGTGCGACGGCCAAGGCGATCGACGGTATAGAGGGCGACAAAGGTGAAGATGACATTGGCAATGCCGGTGATGACGATATTGAACAGCACATCGCCTACGCTATAGCCTGCCGCTGAGAATATCTCTTGGGCATAGTTGAAGATGACATTGGTGCCACACCACTGCTGGAACACGGCTATAATAACGCCTAGCACGAGCACACTGGAATATTTCTTGCTGAAGAGCGTGCGCAAACCCGCAGACGGAAGAGACTCTACGGCTGCCGTCTGCTGTATGGCAGCCATCTCGCCTTCGGCATATTTGCGCCCGCCTATCATCTCGAAGATGCGGAACGCCTCGCTCTTGTTTCCCTTGGCGGCTGTGGCAAGCCAGCGAGGACTCTCGGGGATGAAGAAAGCAAGCAGGAGGAACAATGCCGCAGGAACTGTTTCCGCCCAGAACATCCAGCGCCACCCCATCTGACCGTTCCAAGAGGTTAGGATTTCGGCATTGGTAAAGCCTTCTGGCACTGGCTCTGCCAACAGCCAGTTGACTATTTGGGCACCAAGAATGCCTAGCACAATGGTCATCTGATTCAACGATACAAGGCGGCCACGAACCTCAGTGGGCGAAATCTCGGCAATATACATAGGCGACAATGCCGATGCCACTCCAATGCCCACGCCTCCTATGAAGCGGGCAATGTTGAACAGGGTGAAGTCGTTGAAAAGCCCTGTGGCAATGGCAGACACCGTGAACAACACTGCCGCCACTATGAGCAAAGGTTTGCGACCATACTTGTCGGCAAGGGCACCAGCCACCATGGCACCTATAAGGCAACCCACAAGGGCCGTTGACATGGCTACGCCTTGCATCACTGGCGATTCTGAGATATCGAAAAACAGTTCATAGAACGGTTTGGCACCGCCTATCACCACCCAGTCGTAGCCAAAGAGCAGTCCGCCCATGGCAGAGACCATACAGATGAAATAGATAAATGTCTTGTTGTAATTGTTCATATCAGGTTTTTTATAGTTATTTTCTGCTGCAAAGGTAGGAATTATGAGCAACAAGAACGATAGAAAAAACTATTAAGAAAATGGATAATGCTATTATAATGCTTAATTATTAATGCTTAATGCTTAATTATTAATGCTTAATTTCAAACTCCGAACTCTTCGCATACGCTCATCAGTTTCGCAGTCATAATTTTTAATTCATAATTCATAATTCTTATTTAAAATAACTATCTTTGCAACCATGAAGCAGAAAAACGGTTTTAGCGGCGAGCGTTCCATAGTGCTGCCCAAGGTAATTGTGGAAATGGAGAAGAACGACCCTCTAGTGTCGAGTCTCTATATTACAGACATAGGGTACTATCCGAAAGCAGAGAATCACTATCGTGAGAGAAAAGAACCTATTGGCGAGAACGTGCTCATATACTGCATGGAGGGGAAAGGCACATATAGGGTTGAAGGAAAGGAGTACCAGGTAAGCGGCAACCAGTATTTTATACTTCCGGCAGGAAAGGCGCACTCATACGAAAGCGATAA